>CAINDV010000323.1 GCA_903847485.1 uncultured Verrucomicrobiota bacterium | reverse complement strand
GCTCCTGCGGAGCCGGTTTTGGCGGGCAATCCTAAGGCTCCGCAGGAGCGTCGCCCTACCGGTTGGGGAGCCTCTTTGGTAAATGGGATAAGGTGCGATGCGCCGGCGGCGCTCCGGTGAGCAAATTGGGGCTTGCGCCGGGCGGGGAACGAGGCAGGATGACAACCGTTACGAAAATACAACTATGAAGACACTGGCTGCCAGCATGATAGAAACGCGCTCAAACCGTGGTCCGGCGACGATCCGGCGGAGCCTGCCTTGGGGCGGGGAATGGCTCGGCGAGAGCCTCGCCCTACCGGGGAAGGGCGCTGGCCTGCCGCGAGCGGCTGGCGGGGCGGAAGGTGCCAAGTCGGCTAGCGGCTGGTGGGGGACGGCGCAGGCTGGCAACGCTCACGAAGGACCAGCCATGAAGACGCAATACGACGAAAACGGACGGAAATGGAGCAGGCGCGACGGAGACAATTCCGGTGGCCCATCTCTTGGAGGGTTTCCCGCGAAAATGCGTCATCGCGTTGCGCTGATGGTCCTCGTCTGCGCCACGCTGCTTGCTTCCCATCCAGCCCTCGCGCAGTTCGCGCAGCAGGGGCCGAAGTTAGTGGGGACGGGCGCTGCGGGGAACGCTTGGCAAGGCTCTTCCGTGTCCCTCTCCGCCGACGGCAACACGGCCATCGTCGGAGGTTACAACGACAACAATAACGCTGGAGCCGCGTGGGTCTGGACGAGGAGCGGAGGAGTCTGGACCCAGCAGGGAAACAAGCTGGTCGGCTCGGACGCTTGGTCACAAGGCTTTTCCGTGTCCCTTTCGGCCGATGGCAACACAGCCATCGTCGGATTTGGGCACATGCCCGACATTTCCGCTGGGTTCGCGTGGGTTTGGACGAGGAGCGGAGTCGCCTGGACCCAGCAGGGAACCAAGCTGGTCGGCTCGGATGCCAGGGGGATCACCTTCGGCATTTCCGTGTCCCTCTCCGCCGACGGCAACACGGCCATAGCCGGAGTTCCCGATGCCCCCGGTTTCGCTGGGGCCGCGTGGGTCTGGACGCGGAACGGAGGAGTCTGGACCCAGCAGGGAATCAAGCTGGTCGGCTCGGGCGCCGTGGGAAACGCTCAACAAGGCTCGTCCGTGTCTCTCTCTGGCGACGGCAACACGGCCATCGTCGGAGGACCCGGCGACAAAAGTAACCTTGGTGCCGCGTGGGTCTGGACGAGGAGTGGAGGCGTCTGGACTCAGCAGGGAGCCAAGCTGGTCGGCTCGGGCGACGACGTGGGGATTGTTCAACAAGGCTCCTCCGTGTCCCTCTCCGCTGACGGCAACACGGCCATCGTCGTGGGTTACGGAGACAACGGAATGTGGGTCTGGACGAGGAGCGGAGGCGTCTGGACGCAGCAGGGACCCAAGCTGCGCCCCTCGGGCGCAGGAGCAGCCCCTTTCCCTAATTCATTGTCCCTCTCCGCCGACGGTAACACCGCCATCGTTGGAGGCTTCGACAACGGTGGTGGTGGTCAGGCCGCGTGGGTCTGGACGAGAAGCGGAGGCGTCTGGACCCAGCACGGGTCCAAGCTGGTCGGCTCGGGTGCCGTGGGGGGCGGGTCGATCACTACCGTGTCCCTTTCCGCCGATGGCAACACGGCCATCGTCGGAGGGGGGAACGACAATAACGGCGCTGGGGCCGCGTGGGTCTTCACCGCTTCCACGCCAAGCGAAGTGCAAATTCTCACGCATCCAATCGGCCAGACGGTGCCCGGAGGAACGCGGGTGCAGTTGAGTGTGGCTGCCGTGGGCGCGGGGCCGCTGCATTACCAGTGGCGTTTCACACCGGTCGGCCAGCCAGCGCAAGACATTCCCGGTGCCAACAGTGCCACTCTTGTCCTCGCCGCCGCCACCGCCGCTGAGGCCGGCCAGTATTCCGTCCGCGCCTGGAACGCCACCAGTTCCGCCCAGAGCCGCCCGGCTTACCTCTCCGTGCTGACAACGGGAGCCAATGGCAACGAGGTGGCGCAGATTGCCGGCCCAACCACCATCGTCAAACTGCCTGGCAAGACCAGTCTGGTTGTCGTCACGCATGGCTGGGATCCGAAATGGAAGAACCTCCTGCCAAACACCCCGCCGGTGCTACCCGACTGGGTCACGGAACTTGCCAACGCCATCCAGTCCCGGGTGCCAAGCGAGTGGCAGGTCGTGGCCCTGGACTGGGCGCTGGATGCCTGGAAATGGTTTCCCGATTCCGCGCTGATTGCCGGAGACGCCAAGGGAACCCTATTGGGCAAGGCACTAGTCACCCAGGCGTGGGAGCATGTTCACCTCATCGGCAACAGCGCCGGGGCCGCCTTGATTGATGCGGCGGCACGCGAAATCAAGCGCACGCCCTCGGACACCGTGGTGCATTGCACGTTCCTGGATCCTTATCTGTCCTCGCTGCTAGTCGGGAATGTCGTTTACGGAGCCAAAGCCGACTGGGCGGATTGTTATTACACGGCCAGAGAAGGCGGCTGGCTTCCCACCGGAGAGTTCACCGGGCGGCCTTTGCTTCATGCGCACAACGAGGAGGTCAGTTGGCTGGATCCCGACTCCGGCAGGTATTCCTATCACACGGGTATTCCTTATCTCGGCACTTACACCCTGATCACGGAAGCCATGTCCTCGCACGACTGGCCGCATAAATTCTACCTGGATACGGTGACCAATACCGAGCCGCGCGCCTGTGCCGCCGGAGTTGGCTTTCCCCTGAGTAAGGAAGGCGGCCATTGGAGCGACCGCTTGCTCTACCCCACTAACAACCAACCCTTCCCGCTCTGTGGCGAGTCGCCGCTGATTCTTCAGAAGCCGTTGCCGCTGGTATCCAATCCCTTTTACCCAGTGGAGGCGATGCTCAAGGCGACGAGCGGCTCAGTGGGCATTTTCGCCCAGGGATTCAACCTAAACCGGCTCGGCACGTCGCCCATGCCCCCCGGTCGCCAGGGTAAGGATGACAGCGACCCAGTCTGGCTCGCGGTCGCAGTGGAAGTCACCAATGCGGTCAACTATGTCGAGTTTGCGGCTGGTTTCAGCGGCACCGGAGGCGGGCAGGGATTGATGACGGTGTATTGGAACACTAACCAAATTGGCATGGTGGATGAGCGGGTGGCGGTGCCGGGGTTACAGCCCTATCGGTTTCCGCTGCCAGGCACACTGACCGAGGGGCTTTACACGTTGAGTTTCCAACTGGACACCTTCACTAATCTGGACTCCAGCATCACCGTCACCAACGTGGCGGCGGGTTTCGTGGGAATTACGGAGCCGTTGCGCCTGGCGGTGTTGCCGCCGGGAACCAATAGTTTCCGCCTCCTGCAACTCACCGGGGCCGCCGGCTACAGCTACATGGTGGAGGCATCAACTAACCTCGTGAACTGGACGCCCACGGTCTTGGTGGTGAACTCCAATGGGACGACCCAGTTTTCCGACCCGCAGGCTACCAATACCAGTCAGCGGTTCTACCGGGCCTTGCTACGGTAGCGGCGCGGGGAGGCAAGCACTCTCCAGTGGCGAATGAGCGGACGCTTCCCGCCATCCGGCATAGTGGGCGCGTGGAACTTGTTACTGTCTATCAAGCCTTCAAACCGGGCGACGCCCAGGTGATCCGCTCGCGGCTCGAAGCTTCCGGCTTCTACGCGGTCGTGGCGAACGAACTCTCCAGCCTCAGCATGGACGGTTACGCGATGGCGTCCGACGGCCTTCTCGTGCAGGTTCCCGCCGAGGAAGTCGCCGCCGCCCGCGCTTTGATTGAAGCTTGCCAAACTAATCCCGATGACACCGCGCAAGACCAAACTGCTCGCCAAGCTCCAGCAGCAGTCAAACGCCGCTGCCGGCCTGGAGTTCGTAGCTCAGCACGGAGAGGGCGTAGCAGGCGGCGGTGTCGCTGCGGAGGATCAGGGGGCCGAGGGTCACGGGTAGCGCACCGGCGGCGGTGATTTGATGCCGCTCGGCGGGGGAGAAATCACCTTCGGGACCGATCCAGACACAGAGCGTTCGTGGTGGCCGTCCGTGCTGGGTCTGGAATTCGGCAAAGCAGGCGCGGGGATGGCGGCGCTCGTCTTGCAGGACGGCGATGAGCGGGAGGTCGAAGGTTTCCTTGCGGGCCAGAAACTCCGCCGGAGTTTGGGGCAGGGCGATTTCGGGCAGCCAGGGATTGCCGCACTGTTTGATGGCTTCGATGGCGGCTTGCAGCCACTTCTCGCGCTTCGCTTCGGCGTTGTCGCCGTCGAGGCTGGGAATCGTGCGTTCGGTGCGCAGCGGCACAATGCGCGCCGCACCGAGTTCGGTCGCCTTTTGGACGATGAGGTCCATGGTCTTGCCTTTGGGAATGGCTTGCAAGAGCGTGAGGCAATAGGGCAGTGGAGGGCGGTGCCGGCGCTGGAGCACGGCGAGGTGGATTTCGCGGCGGGCGATGGCGCGGGCTTCGCAGAAGAGTTCTGTGCCGGTGCCATCAAGGATTTCCAACTGGTCGCCGACGCGCAGTCGGAGCACGTCGGCCGCGTGGTGAGCCTCGCGGTCGGTGAGCAAGATCGCGTCGGCCTGGCAGCGGGCGGCGGGCAGGAAGAAGCGGTGGGTGGACATGGGGTGAGGCGTGAGGCGTGAAACGTGATTCGGGAGGCGGGAGGCGGGAGTGGCGAATGGCAGGGCGGTTTGTGTTTGTCTGACTGGGGCAGGGAAATCCGCTGGATTTGGCCCGGCCCTCACGCTTCACGCTTCACGTTTCACGAATCGCCCAGCCCCCTCAGCTTCCGGTGAAGAGGCGCTTGGCCTTGTCCCAGAATGATTGACTGATGGGGTTGACGCGGGCATCGCAAACATCGGCAAATTCTTGCAGCTTGGCGCGTTGCGCGGCGTTGAGGTGGGAGGGAATCTCGACGGTGATGCGGACGTGGAGGTCGCCGGTGCCGTGACCCTGGACGTTGCGGATGCCGCGACCGCGAATGCGGAAGAGCGTGCCGGGTTGGGTGCCGGGTGGCAGTTTGAGGAGCGCCGGGCCGCTGAGGGTGGGGACTTCGACATCGGCTCCGAGGGCGGCCTGCACGAAACTTACCGGCACTTCGCACAGCAGGTCGTCGCTTTCGCGCTGGAAGATGTCGTGCGCCTGGACGTGGAGGACGATGTAAAGATCGCCGGGCGGGCCGCCGCGGAGGCCGCCTTCGCCGTTGCCGGAGGAGCGGAGGCGCGAGCCGGTGTCCACGCCGGCTGGGATTTTGAGTTTGATCTGGGTGGCGCGCTCGTGTCGGCCCTGGCCGCGGCAGGTGCGGCAGGGTCTTTCGACGACCCGCCCGGCACCGGCGCAACGGGGGCAGGTTTCGGCGACGGTGATGAAGCCAGCCAGGGTGCGGCGCACCTGGCCGCGGCCTTCGCAGCCGGGGCAGTTCCGGTAACGCGAGCCGGCCTCGGCACCACTGCCGTGGCAGGCCGCGCAGGCTTCGGGTTTGGAGACGGAAATTTCCTTTTCGCAGCCGTTGGCGGCTTCGGCGAAGGCGATTTCCAGATCGTAGCGCAGGTCTTCGCCGCGCTGCGGGCCGGTGGGATCGCGCCGGCCGCCACCGAAGAACTCTTCGAAGATACTGCCGCCGCCGCCGCCAAAAACGGTGCGGAAAATGTCGGAAGGATCGTGAAAGCCGCCGCCGCCCGCCCCGGCGCGTTTGCGCGGATCGAAGGCGTCGTGGCCGTAGCGGTCGTAGGCGGCGCGCTTTTCGGGATCGCTCAGGACTTCATAGACGAAGCCGAGTTCCTTGAACTTGGCTTCGGCCTCGGGGTTGCCGGGATTGCGGTCGGGGTGGAACTGGAGCGCGAGCTTGCGGTAAGCTTGCTTCAGCGTTGTGTCGTCGGCGTTGCGTTCGACGCCGAGCACCTCGTAGTAGTCGCGCTTGGTCATGACTGCGGGGCTTCGGCGGGCGGGTCGGGCAAGACCGGTGGCCGGGCGATGATGACGCTGGCGGGGCGGAGGAGGCGGCCGTTGAGGCGGTAGCCTTTGCGGTGTTGCTGGAGGACCTGGCCTTCCGGCGCGTCGGCGCTTTCCTGTTGCATCAGCGCCTCGTGCAGGTGGGGGTCGAAAAGCTGGCCGGTGGCGTTGATTTCCTCCAAGCCGGCTTCGGTGAGGGTGGCTTTCAACTGCTGAAGAATCATGGTGACACCGGCCTGGATGGCTTTGGCGTCGTCGCTGACGGCGGTGACGGCGGCGGCGAGGGCCATGTCCAGATTGTCGAGCACCGGCAGGAGTTTCAGCAGGAGCCGCTCGTTGGCGTACTGCACGGCTTCCTGGCGTTCGCGGACGGCGCGCTTTTTGTAATTGTCGAAGTCAGCGGCGGTGCGAAGCAGTTGGTCGCGGTATTCGTCCGCCTTCGCCGCCTGGACTTGGAGGTCGGCGAGGTCAGCGGGTGCCAGCGGGGGCGGTTCGGAGGCGGGCGACTCGGCGGGTGGCGCGGCCTCGGGCACCGGCGCGGGGGGCTTGTCGTGGTGTTTCTTGCTCATGGTGCGACTGGATTGGGAAAAGCGGAAAGCGGAAAGCGGAAAGCGAAAAACGGAAAACCGGTAGCCGCCGACGTGAGTCGGTGCCGATCAGCAGGCTCAGGTGACGCCGACTCACGTCGGCGGCTACCGGCTTTCCGCTTTCCGCGTTCCACTTTCACTTTTTTACTTCGGCGCGGTGAGGCTGATGAAGTCCGGCAACTGGCGGAGGCGATCGAAGCGTGCATCGGTGTTGACCTCGGCCCGGAGGTCGCGGGCGGTGGTGTTGGTGGTGCGGCGTTGGGCGCTGAGTTCGATGGCTTTCTTCAAGGGAGGCAGCGCCTCGGTCGTCTTGTTGAGCGTCGCTTTGAGAGCGGCCAGGTCGTACCAGGCTTCGGCTTGTTCAGGCGAGATTTGCACGAGCCGTTCGAGGACGGATTCGAGTTTGTCCACGCGGCCCATGCCGACGAGGAGTTGGGCGACCATGAGGACGGCGTTGACGTCGGCTTTGGGGCTGGCGATGAGTTGATCGAAGACCTGGAGGGCGCTGTTGGTTTGCTGCAACGAGAGGTAGGTGGCGGCGAGGTTGAAGCCGGCCTGGAGATCGCCGGTATTGGCGCGCCAACCGGCTTCCATTTGTTGCAGGCTGTTCTGGGCTTGATGAATGGCGGCCTGCTGGCCACGGGCACCTTTGAGGCTGTTCACCAAGCCCTGCACCTGGCCGTTGTTGGGATCTATCTGCAGGCAGGTCTGGGCGATGAGGATGGCGTCCTCGATGCGGTTGTAGCTGGCCAGGAACTGGACGTAGCGGAAGACCGCCTCCGGGCTGTAGGGACAGAAGGCGAAGGCCTGCTTGAGGGCAAAATCGGTCTCGCGCACCAGGCGATTGCGCTCCGCCTCGGTCTTGGGCAGGTATTGCGGCGGAGTGGGCACGCCAGCCAACATGCCGATGCGCCAGGCGTAAATGCCCGCGCTGGAACTGCGCAGTTTGGAAAACGCCTTCTGCGCGTCGCCGTCGCGGACGAACTTGCGGTCGCCGGTGAACCCGCTGAAGTCGCGTTGTTGGAAGGTCTTTTGAATGTAGGCGACGATGTTGGAAACCGGGGTGTCATAGTCCACGATGTCGCCGCACAGCCGCTTGGAGTATTGCTTCCAGAATTCGTGGTCGCGGCGGATGATGTCCTCGCTGAGTTCCGGCAGGGGCTGCCGGTTGATCTTCATGATGTCGCAGAACGGCGTCAGGTGCGGGAACATCCAGTCCAGCGGAAAACTTTCCTCGACGTAAAACTCGTTGTTGGGATTGCGCTCGAAGATGACCTTGGTCAGCAGGCCGTTGATGGCCATGACGGCGATCTGGCCGGAAACCTGCACTCGCTGGGCGCCGCCGTCGTTGACGATGCGCACGTCTTCGCCGGGGCGAAGCTGGCGCGGCTCGGTGCGGAAGCGAGGGTCGTTGTCGTGCTGGACACGTTTCTCGGCGTCCTTGAGATAGGTCTGGAAGCAGTCCTGGGAGTCTTTGGGCGTGGGGATGTAAATCTCCTGGTCGGGGTAAACGCCGCCGTGGCTCGGGACGATATTCTGCGGGTAAGCGGCTTGGAGCAGCAGGCGGTTGAGGCGGATGCGGGTCCAGCTTTGGGGATTCTGGGCGATGAAACGTTTAAGATAATCGGTCAACGCGACGCCCTCGAAGCGGCCCGCGTTGTAAAGCGGCTCGACCTTCGACAGTTCGGCGATTTGTTTCTGGATTTTGGCCAGCTTGCGCTGTTGGGAATCCGAGGCACCGGAGGTGGAGATGACTTGTTCGATGTCAGACTGGCGGGCGTTCAGGGCGTTGATCTGCAACCAAGCGTCCAGTTCGTTCTCCAGCAGTGCGGTTAGTTCCCGGGCGAGAGCCTTGCGGGTGGCACCCTCTTTAGCTCCGCTCTTGACGAGTTCCTGGGTTTCCTTGGTAAGACTCTGGAAAAGGTATTGGGAAAGTGTCGCCGGCGCGCCGCCGGTGCGAAGCTTGGTGGCGAAGTCGGGCAACTTAAGGAAGTCGCTCTCCTGGAAGTAAGACGAGCCAGCGCGGCGGCGCTTTTCGATCTGGCTGCCTAAGTTGGTGAAGAAGCGATCCAGGGGCTTCACCGACGAGGAAAGCAGCGTCTGACGCTCCTCTTCGCGGGACTTTTGCGAACGCACCAACTCGGAAAAGAACGGCGGATCAATCTGCAGGCTGCGGTTGTAATGGGCGCGGATGTAGTTCAGATAAGTGCCGTCGGCGAGGGCGTTCTGGGTGATGATGTAAACGTCGCGACGGTCGAAGGTCTGGTCCTCCTTAGGCTGGCAATCGTGGGGTGTGAAGCTCTCGTTGAAGATCATGTAGGTCGGGCAGAAACGGCCGGGATCGGTGCCGCCGAAGAGGACGGCGTCCTTCGTCATTTCGGGGTAAAGGGGCTTGCCATCCGCGCCGTTGAAGGGCGACATGAACATGTCGTGCCCGAACCAGTAGCCAAACCAGTGATCGTGCTGCTCGTTCTCATACCAGTGACAGAGCACGCTATAGGCCGGCATGCCGGCGAACAGGCCCAAGGTGAGGGCGAGCGGCGCCCGGTTGCGATAGAGGAGCAATCCGGCGATGAAGGCGAGCGTCAGCCCGATGAGCAGCAGACCGGCGAAAACCGGCAGGGCATACTGGTCGGAGTTGGTGAAACACCGCCCGACCAGGTCGGAAAGCTGGCTGAGCGAGACGCTGGCCGACTCGCCGAAATAGACGCTGCCGACCTGGCTGACGAAACAATACAAAGCCAGGGCCACCGCCACCGCGCCGCCTATCAATCCCCAGCGCCGGAAGTCCTGGTAGTGCGTGGCCATAAACGCCGCAATCAAGGTCAACCCGTAACCAACCAGCAGCGCCACCAGCGTATGCGAGGCGGTGAAGAAGACCTTGACCAAGTCCACCGAAGCCCGCTCCGGCGAGGGATTCAACAGGATGATCAGCAGCACCCCCAGGCAGAGGTAAATGGCGGAAATCCCGATGAGCCAGGCGCGCTCGCGTTTCTGCATCTTGAAGAAAAACAGAAACGGCACCAGCGCGATGACCGTGTAGAGCCAGTTGAATTCTGTCGCGATGCCTTCGACCAGCATCTTCAACTGCATAAAGAAACGACCCGGATCGGAGATGACGTTCGTGGGATTGGGTTGCTCGTACTGGCCGCGGGTCAGCGCATGGAAGAAGCCCTCCACCGTGCGCGGGTAGCCCCATTGCATCGGCGGATTGCTCATGCCCGCCAGCGGCATGTAAAGGTAGAACGCCGCGCCCAGCAGCCACAGCGCACCCATGATCACCACGGCCTTCCACTCGGTGAGAATGCTCTGCGTCTTGATGGCCAGCCAGCCGCTGACGACCAGGGAACCTACGCCCACGGTGTGGAAAATGAGCTGTAGGCCGGCATTGGAACCGATGTTGTGGAAGAGGTGCTGGCCGGTGATGAGCAACACCGTCATGTAGAAGAGATAAATGATGCCATTGCCCAGGAACACATCGCGCCCCAACCGCGGACTGCGCGCCGCCAGCAGCACCTCGATGCCAATCGCCGCCACGATGAGACTCTGATGGTTCGTGAAGCAGACGCCGAACATGAACAGCGCCAGGTAGGCGTAGCGCAACTGCTCCGGCGCGTACAGCCAACGCATGAGGCAAAGCAACACGAGCATGAACGACAGCACGCCGAACAGGTACACCTCCACGATCACCGCCTGGCTCCAGACGAAACCGTTGAAGCCCATCAGTGTGCCCGCGACAAAGCCCGACACCACACAGATGGCGTTCTCCCATTTACCGGTGAGGCTGCGGAGTTCCTCGATCCCCTCGATCAACATGCTGCTGCCGCGCGACACCAAGAACGCCAGCAGGCCAGTGGCCAGGGCGCCGGCGGTCAATTCTCCCACCGCCACTCGCCACGCCGTGTTGCCCATGGGCAGCAGCACGGTCCACAGCCAGGTGTAGATCGTCCACACCGGATAGCCCGGCGGGTGCGGCACCCCGGCGTAAAACGAGCCGACCGCCAGTTCGCCCGAATCCTGCAACGTGACTTCCGGCGACATCGTCAGGAAATACGCCACCCACATCACGCCGAACGTGATCGCCAGCGTCAGCCAGTCCACCGGACGAAACAGGGGCGGGACAGGCACGGCCCCCCCCGCGACCGGCGGCGGCGGGTCGTTGACCGTGCCCGGACTCTTAGTTTTCCTGACGACAGGACTGGCCTTAATGGTGCTCATGGTTCAAAAGCTGTTGTGGTACTCGGAAGCGCAACAGTGTCGCCAAAGAAAAGCCCTTGTCCATTCAAAAACGGTGTGCGCGCCGGGGCCTGGCACAGCCCGAAGTTGTTGGCGGGGGGAAGTTTGGCCGCAGTTTTGGAGTGCGCCGGCAGGGCGCAGCGGCGACGGCACTTTGGCGGCCGGGCCAAGCGGTGTCGCGCTACGCTGGCTACCGCCGTCCACAGGGCCGCCAACAACCCAGCCGTTCTCCTTTCGGCTTGGAGCGCAAACAATCTTGTCCCCCGGCGGGCGCTAACTGGGCACCAGGCGGACAGGATTGTCCGCGCTCCAGGCCAAAAGGAGAACGGCTGCCACTCCGCCGGGTGAGGCCCCCCGGCCGACAGCCCCACCTAACCGCCCACTTTAGCCCGAACTCCGAAATCGAATGACAAAGGACGAATGACAAATGAATGACGAAGTCCGAAGCACGAAACCGACTGAGTTATTGGT
>CAINDV010000322.1 GCA_903847485.1 uncultured Verrucomicrobiota bacterium | reverse complement strand
GGTGCCCCGCCATGGTGCTCACACGCGGGTCACCGGGGCATTTATACACTTTCACGTTGCCGCCCATGAAAGCGTTCAATGGGCATTGCGGAAGCCGGCTATTGAGATCCAGAAAGTCCGCGCTGACGGGATCTGAAACGTCCAGATTCACCCCATTGACGGACATCCACGAGCTGGCATCAAGCAACTTGTCGCTGTTGTCGTGGGCATACATAATCCAGCCCAAGGTGATCTGCTTGGTATTGCTCATGCACATAATGTTCTGAGCCTTGACCTTGGCTTTGCCCAGGGCAGGCAGCAGCAGGGCCGCCAGAATCGCGATGATGGCGATCACCACCAGGAGTTCGATGAGGGTGAAGGCCGTCCGGTTCCTTACCCGTTTCAGCTCTGCCCACCCCCGCCCCTCCAACGGCGGAGAGGGAGGTCGAGTCGGCGGCTGGTGGCAGTGTCAAGATGCGGCCGCTGCCCAACCGCCAGTTCAACAAGCGTGTTTTCATAAGCGTTTCAAGTCTGCTCTTAAAATCATTTCATTTCGCACCGTCTATTTCGTTCGTCCGGTCTAAGCCGGCAACATGCCGGCGTTCCGCATTCGCCTGCTTCCGGTCCATCAAGACACCGGAAGCGCCGGGCGTCATAACTTCCGCAACCATCTAGCGGAAGAGCTGCCCGCCGCGCTCGCGCGCGGCGGGCTAAGGTCGGCCCATTACTGGCCCATCAACCGGAAGAAGCCCTGTGGATCCGTCCCCTGCGGTATGGTGAAGCTAAAGGCGCCACCCGGGACCGCGTTGGTCTGGATCGGCACCCAAGTGACGGGCGTGGCCAGACTCGTCGTCTTCTCCGTGACGAGGTTGCCGGCGATGTCTGCGGAGCCGTGGATGGTGAATCCCCCGGTGCCAGGGCTCGCCGTGATGCCCGTGATGGTCGGCACCGGTGGCAGAACGGGCGCCCCCCACCCGAACACAACCTGGTCAATGCAGGCACCATTCCCACCGTGGCTGGTAAATGCGATCGTAACGTCGCCGGAAGTCGGAAGGGCGACCGAAAAGGTCTGCGCATGCCAGGTGCCATCGGCGGACACGCCTTGGGTGTCACCGGTTTCGTTTAAGCCACCCGAACCGCTTACAACCCACGACATATAGGATCCGGTGTTGTCGCGCATATAGACGTCAAAGCTGAAGGGGTAATCGCCCGCCGCCACGCCCGGAATGGTCTGCGAAAAGCCGGCTCCGTTGAAAAAGAGCAAATAGTTCCCAGTGTTCAAACCATCGGACCCATTCTTGTTTCCTATCGGTCCCCATCCCTGGTTAGCGTATATCTGGTTCCCGCCAGCTCCGCTGAGTGTCCAGCTCGTAATGTCCGTTCCCGCTCCGCTGAGATTAATACCGCCCCCGGATCCTAGTGTGGGTCCCTCTTCGAACTCGCCGTTGAGGATCAGGTTGTGGGGTACCCATGGCACCAACGCAACCTGGTCAACACAGGCGCTATCACCTCCGTTGCCGGTAAAGGTGACCGTGACGTCACCGGAAGTCGTAAGCGTCACCATACTAGCCTGGCCGTGCCAGGCGCCATCCGCGGGCACGCCTGAGGTTTGCGTGTCGCCTGACAGGTAGTAGCCGTCGGGACCGTTGACCTCCCAGGAGACATATTGGTT
>CAINDV010000321.1 GCA_903847485.1 uncultured Verrucomicrobiota bacterium | reverse complement strand
GGCTCCTGCCGAGCCTTTCGGAACCAGCACGCGGCTGCTGCCGTCGAGGCTTGGCAGAAGCCTCGCCCTACCGCTGGGCGACTTTTCAAACACGCTCTAAGGTTTGGCCCAAGGTTACCTGCTCGCGGCGGCCGCGAGCTTGACCGTGAACGTGATGGCGCTTTCTCATCTACGTCCGGCGTGGTGAGTTCATAACCGTCGCTGCCTTTTTGATAGTTCAGGGGTTGAAGAGCGAACTCAGGCCAGCTTGACTTTGAGTTTGTGGCCTTTGATCTGAGTGCGGTTCAGCTTGGCAATGATGCCGTTGGCGTAGTCGGCCGCAACCTCCACGAATAAGTGTCGCTCGCGTAAGTCCACAGTACCAACGACTTGCGCCGGCAAGCCGGTCTCACCCATGATGGCCGCAATGATGTCACCAGGCGCTACGCCCATGGCCTCGCCGATGTTCATGTGGATGCGGGTGCGGTCGCCCTCGACGCGGCGGGCGGGCTTCGCCGGGCGCACGGGTTTGGGGTTGGCAGAGACTGTAGGTGTAACAGGGAGAGTCTCGGTCTTGACTTCCGCCGGGGCCGGTGGCGGCGGCGGCGTATTAGGCTCTACTAGCGCCGTTGTAACTTCGGACACCGTTGCGGTTTCGGGTGCCGTCGTGACTTCGGGCGCGGCGGGGGCGGGGACCGGCTCCGGAGGCGGGGCGATGACTGCTACAGTTGGCGTCGACACCGCTGGAGTGGGCGCGGGCTTGGCGGGTTTGACTGGGGCAGTGGGCGGCGCGGGCCGGGGCGTCAGCGTAACTCTCTTGGCGGGCGGCGGGGTGACGATCTTCCCGGAGCGGAGTGTTCGTGTGCCGGCGGCATTAGTGCTTACTGGGCGGCTTTCGGTTTTCGGACTCGCGGCCGGGGGTGCCCAAGGCGGGCGCGGAGGACCGGCAGGCCGCGGCGCGGGTGAACTGGGCAGCACCGGGCGCTCGGGGCGGCGCGGCGCGGGCGCGAGCCGAGGCGCGGCGCGCTCTTCGCGAGGGGCGGGGCGCGGGGCCTCGGCAGCCGGGGGCGGAGTGGTGGCAGGCGGAGCATCGCCGCCTTGCAGGTGATGGAGCAGCGCGGAAGCGATGTCAGTGGAAGAGAAGCCTTCTTCAAGCAGCCGTTCAATAAGATGGTCCTGGCGCTTGAATTCGCCGGCTTGCAACGTGGCGCGCAGTTTATCCAGAAAGACATTCGCGCGGGCTTCCTCGACTTCGTCGCGGGTCGGGATGCGCAGTCGTTGGATGCGGGCGTTGGTATAGCGTTCGATGTTGCGGATCTGGAAAAGCTCGCGCCCCGACACGAAGGAGATGGCCCGTCCACTACGCCCGGTGCGGCCAGTGCGCCCGATGCGGTGGACGTAGTCTTCCACGTCGTAGGGTAAGTCGTAGTTAAAGACTACTTGCACGTCGTCCACGTCAATGCCGCGGGCGGCGACGTCGGTGGCGACGAGGAATTCCAGGCCGGACTGGCGGAACTTGTTCATTACTCGGTCGCGCATGCCTTGAGTCATGTCTCCGTGGAGCCGATCCGCGGAATAACCTTGCGCCTCCAAGTGATCCACCAGGTCGTCCACCATGGCCTTGGTGTTGCAGAAGATGATCCCCAGCCGTAAGTCGTGGATGTCAATGAGCCGGGTAAGTAACTCGACCTTGTAGCGGCGGTCCACCTCGTAATAGACCTGATCCACCGTGGGCACTGTGAGTGTCTTTTGCTGGATGCGGACGTTCTGCGGATCGCGCGCGTACGTCTGGATTAAGTCTAGGATGGGCCGCGGCATGGTGGCGCAGAAGAACACCGTCTGTCGCTCCTTGGGCACCGCTTTGAGAATGAGTTCGATGTCATCGCGGAAGCCCATGTTTAACATCACGTCGGCTTCGTCGAGAATGACCATCTTCACTGTCTCGAGGCGGAGCGTGCCGCGGCGCATGTGATCCATGACGCGGCCCGGCGTGCCGATGACAATCTGGGCACCGGCTCGCAGGCCCATGTATTGGCGCTCGTAAGATTGGCCGCCGTAAATGGGCAGCGCGCTGATGCCGCGTTTGAAGGCGACCAACTTGTGGATTTCCTCCGACACCTGCACCGCCAGTTCGCGGGTGGGGCAAAGGATGAGCACCTGCACGACCTTCTTGAGTGGGTCCACCTTTTCGACAGCGGGCACGCCAAACGCCACGGTTTTGCCAGAGCCGGTCTGGGACTGGCCGACGACGTCGCGGCCCAACAGAAGCACAGGAATGGCCTCCGTCTGGATAGGCGAAGCCTGTTCAAAGCCCAGTTTATCAATGGCTTTCAGCACCTCGGCGGACAGGCCGAGTTCGGAAAAAAGTTTAGGTGTCATGGTGATGTAAAGGTTGCGACTGGCCCAAGGTAGCGCAAACGGCCGGGCAGGGAGAGCTTATTCGCGGCGGCGCGGGCGGCACGGTTGGGGAAAGTGGCGCAGGAGGCGGGAGCGAGGGGTTCAGTCCTCCGGCCGCTCGCCGCTGGGGGCCAACTTGACGATCCGGGGTTAGAACCGGCCCGAGACTTCCACCAGGTCGGCCTGCGCGGCCACGACTTCGTCAATGTTCTTGTAAGCCATCGGGGCTTCGTCCAAGCACGCGGCCGGCCCCATGCGACGCCGAATTGAGCGACTCCGCATTGCCCCGGCCGCACACGAGAAAATCGGGTGTCGCCATCGAGCCGGGAATGATGCCCTTCACGCCTACGCCAGCGGGTGTGGCCCCTTTGCGGTGGACGATCACCTCACGCTCCGCGCCGTCAATCACATGGCGCTCTTTCCAGGCGAAATTGTGGTGGTTCTCCACCGTGAGCAAAACCTCGGCCCCGAGCTTCGCGGCCAGATGCTGGTGGATCAACGCGATGGTGAACTATTTATGGCCAAGTCCCTAAGCGCCTGATTGAAAAGCGTGCCGAACCGCCGCGTGAGGGCACGCGGCCTACAAGATCTGGCAGAAGATACTCGCGCTGGCAGGCCCAGCGTCCCCGACCGGGCCAGCCTTCAGACAGGCTCAATTCGGTGATCGGAGGTTTTGTCGGGGCTTGGGTTAACGGTTACTCGCGCACCAGCTACCGGTTCGACTTCAATGGCATCCAGGAAGCCGGCGCATTCAGCGAAAGGTCGTTCCTGCGCTAGGCGGACAATCCAATCGTCTCGACCGTCTTGGGGAGCCGTGGGCATCATCGAAGCAACCTAGCCGCAAACTGGTTAGGGCGGCGTGAGCGTTGCCCTAAGACCTTTCACCGGTTGACCTGCAGCGTCGGTGAACCGAACTGAGCCTTTCCAATCCAGGTATCCGTTCACCACTTTGAATACGAGCACATTCAGCCCGGCTTTCAAGTCCACGCCCGCCGCCACATCCTGGTCCGCAACATAGGTCCGGCCTTCCTCACGCCGATAGATTTCCCTCCCATTCAGATAGACCTTGGCCTGATCGTCACTGCCAACTTTCATCAAGAGTCCGGTCTGCTGCGCTTCACTCTGGATATAACAAAAAGCGTAAGCCACGCTGTGCTCTGTCACTTCTCCCAAGAGTTGGTTGAAATCGATCAAGTAATCCTCCAGTTGCACCACCTTCCAAACCCGCTCGCTTTGACCCACCTTCACCCGTTCACCGGCCCGCGCGCGGAGATCGCCCTCCTGTGGTATCTGCTCTTGCTGCAACGCCGCCGCGCCGCTTCGGCCTTCAAAAGCAATCGGCGCGAGCACCAGCCACTGCTTAATCGCCCCGGGGTCCAGGGCGAGCAGCGCCCGCTCGTGTTCGGCCACCGCCGCCTGCTCCCGCCCCAGAATCGCCAGACGCTCAGTGGCAGCTTCTTCCTCCCGCTGCCAAGCGGTAACCTGGCGCACTGTCGCCGCCTCCCACACCTTGGCCGTCTGATCCTGACTGCCGGTGGCAATCCGCTGGCCGTCCGGAGAAAAGGCCACAGACAAGACCCCAGCGATGTGCCCTTTGAGCGTGAGCAGTTCGTTGCCGCTGGCCGCCTCCCATACCTTCGCCGTCTGATCGGCGCTGCCGGTGGCAATCCGCTGGGCGTCCGGGGAAAAAGCCACCGACCTGATTCCGGCGCTGTGCCCTTTGAGGGTGAGCAGTTCCTTGCCGCTGACCGCCTCCCAGACCTTAGCTGTCTGATCGGCACTGCCGGTGATAATCCGTTGGCCATCCGGCGAAAAGGCCACCGAAAAGACCCCATCGCTGTGCCCTTTGAGGGTGAGCAGTTCCTTGCCGCTGGCCGCCTCCCACGCCTTGGCAGTCCGATCCAGACTGCCAGTCAGAATCCGCTGGCCGTCCGTGGAAAAGGCCACAGACGAGACCTCAGCGACGTGCCCTTTGAGCGTGAGCAACTCCTTGCCGTCAGCCGCCTCCCACACCATGGCTGTCGCGTCATAACTCCCGGTGACAATCCGCTGGCCGTCCGGGGAAAAGGCCACAGACCAAATCGGAGCGCTGTGCCCATTGAGCGTGAGCAGCTCCTTGCCGCCAGCCGCCTCCCACACCATAGCCGTCTGATCCTCACTGCCGGTGACAAGCCGCAGGCCGTCCGAAGAAAAGGCCACAGACCAAATCGGAGCGCTGTGCCCCTTGAGCGTGAGCAGTTCCTTGCCGCCAGCCGCCTCCCACACCTTGGCCGTCTGATCGTCACTGCCGGTGACAATCCGTTGGCCGTTCGGGGAAAAGGCCGCAGACGAGACCCCAGCGCCGTGCCCTTTGAGGGTCAGCAGTTCCTTGCCGCTGGCCGCGTCCCACACCTTGGCTATCTGGTCATAACCGCCGGTGACAATCCGCTGGCCGTCCGGGGAAAAGGCCACAGACGAGACCCCAGCGCCGTGCCCTTTGAGGGTCAGCAGTTCCTTGCCGCTGGCCACGTCCCACACCTTGGCTGTCGCATCCCAACTGCCAGTGACAATCCGCTGACCGTCCGGAGAAAAGGCCACAGACCAGATGACAGCGCGGTGCCCTTTGAGGGTGAGTAGTTCCTTGCCGCTGGCTGCCTCCCACACCTTGGCCGTCTGATCCTCACTGCCGGTGACAAGCCGCTGGCCGTTCGGAGAAAAGGCCACAGACCTGATTGGAGCGCCGTGCCCCTTCAGGGTGAGCAGTTCCAGGTGCGTCTGCCGTTGCCAGTAATTCCATTCAAATCCCCGCTGCGGACAGGCGGCGGTGGCCTCTAAGAGTTGGCGCACTCGCCCGACGTGGTTCTGCTCCCACGCCTGCTGTGCCAGGTTCATGTTGGCGGCATAGAGCAGCCGTTGCGCCGACTGCTCGCCCGCCTTGGCCCGCCGGCGCTGTTGGGCTTCGTTGGCCTGCGCCGTCTGCGCCGCCTCGCGTTCATGACTCTGCTGGCGTTCGGCAGCCACCGCCCGGTTATGCGCTTTCGATTCACGAATGAACAGCCACGTTGATGCACTCAGGCCAAGCACCAGCGCCGCCGCCACGGCCGCCGCAGCCGTAAACGCCAGCCGGTTGCGGTGAAGCGCTTTTTGAAAGCGATACACCGCACTGGGTGGCCGGGCTACAACCGGTTCGTTGTTCAGATGCCGCTTGAGGTCCGCCGCCAACCCGTTCGCGGTCTCGTAACGCCGACTGCGATCCTTCTCCAGGCACTTCATCACGATCCAGTCCAGGTCGCCCCGAAGCAGGTGGGCCAACCGAGACGCCTCGACCGAGCGCCGTTTGGCCATAGTGGTCAATTCCCCTCCTGCGAGCGTTGCCAGCCTCGTGCTCGGCCGCACCGGCTCCTGCTCCCGAATCGTCTGGCGCATTTTGTCCAGGCCCACAGCCATCAGCTCTTGGGCGTCAAACGGCGTGCTGCCCACCAGCAATTCGTAAAGCAGGACGCCCAGGCTGTAGATGTCACTGCGCGTATCAATGTCCAGCCCGCTCATCTCCGCCTGCTCGGGACTCATGTAGGCCGGCTTGCCGATAAATTGGTGGAGTTGGGTGTAAACGGTGTGGTCCGTCAGCCGGCCTTCGGTGGCCTTGGCAATGCCGAAATCAATCACTTTGGGGACCGGCACCCCGTCGTGCAGGGTCACCAGGATATTCGACGGCTTGATGTCCCGATGGACGATTCCCTTCTGGTGGGCATGCTGGATTGCTTGGCAAACCTTGATGAACAGATCGAGACGTTCTCGGGTGCTGAGGTTCGCCTGATCGCAGTAGTCGGTGATGCGAATGCCCCGGACCAACTCCATCACGAAGTAGGGCCGGCCGGTCTGGGTCGTACCCGCGTCGAGCACCTTGGCGATGTTGGGATGATCCATCATCGCCAATGCTTGTCGCTCCGCCTCAAACCGCGCCACCACTGCCTTGGTGTCCATCCCCAGCTTGATGATCTTGAGAGCGACCCGGCGTTTGACCGGCTCCTTCTGTTCGGCCACGTACACCACCCCAAACCCGCCTTCGCCGATGTTCTCCATCAGCTTGTAGCGGTCGATGGTGTCGCCGGGCTGTTCCGATTTGCTAGGCACCATTATCAGGGTCGCCCCCAGGTCCAGCTCCGCTCCGGCTCGGACGGGCCCCCCGGCTCCTGCTGCTAGTTCCGAGAGGAAACCTCCCGCCGTTTCGTCAGCCTCCAGAAGTTCCTCGATCTGCCGGCGCAGCAGAGCATCCCCCGCGCAGGCTCCATCGAGATAGGCAGCCCGTTCCTCGACCCGCAGCCTTCGGGCAGCACTAAAGATGGCGGTTTCCCGCATAGATGTCGCGTCCATACGTTGATTCGGAATTCGTCTTTCAAGGTCCACTTCGGTCACCACTCATCAATGCGAAATTCCGGGGAGAATTTCGGGAACTATTTTCCTCTTGTTGCCAGCTCGCGGTAGAGCCAGGCACGGGCGTGGACGGAAAGGTCCCAGGCAGCGTCGGCCGAGAGGCCCAGGACCTCGGCGGCCTCCGGCAGCGTCATGCCCACGATGTACCGGCTGGAGGAAACTCACCCGCACCCGGCGGACGCTGATGAACCGATGCGTCGCGCGTCAGCCGAATTGTGTGGTCGTTTGAGCATCGGTGAAACCGCTGCGCAGCATGGACGAAGCCCTGCCGCATTACGCTTTCGACTTGGCGTATGTCTTGCGGAACTCCATCGGAGGGATGCCTTCAATTTGATTGAATATTCTGCTGAAAACCGATTGGCCGCTAAAGCCGACTTGCTGAGCAATCGCCCCCATTGGCTCACGCGTAGCAATGAGCAAAGACTTAGCCTTGGTAACACGTTTAGCATTCAGGTGCCGAGTGATTGTTCTTCCCATCTGACTCCTGAACAATACAGCCAGGTGAGCTTGCGAGACGCCAGCAGCCTCCGCCACGTCGCGGATTGTAAGTGACTGCAGGTGACAGTTCAATTCGATATGCTTGACGGCATTGCGGACTGGTGGACTAAGGAAGTTCTGTTCGTCGATAAACTGTACGACCTTCTTGGCCAAGAAATCATGCATAAGCTCATACTCGCCGAGGCTCGGCCTCACGATACGATGCTGCACTAGGCTGGACAGTAGCTTTGGGAGGTTTTTGCACTCAGGCATTACCTCTTGAAGAAACTGCTCGGTCACGCGCTTCTTCGTGTGATGCTCTGTTACCATCGTGCGGAGTATTCTTGCCACAGTTGGCTTATCATCATGCTGATAGGTATCGAGCAGGCCATCCAAGTAATCGTTGACGACTTTTTCAGCCCGTCCCATTCCGTGGTATAGGGACTCTGGTATCTCATTCTTGGACAGTATTCGCCGACTTCGCTTCGCAGCAGCGTATAGGCGGTGTCCAATAATCTGCAAGTAGGGCGGGTAAATGTTGCCCTCACCCTCCCGGAGGAGGTCTTCAACGACGCTTTCGCTCAATTGGGGCGACAGTTTCAACTTGGCAACTTCCGAGGCGCGATCCATGACCCGCATCGCGTTTTCCGGACTAAGTCGGTGGAGCCGGAAGGTATTCTGCCGGTCGTACAATTCCGGCAGGTCTGCCGACAGGCTGTAGAGTTCTGGAAGGTAGTCTTCGCGAATGCAAAATAGGAAGGTCAACGGCAATTCACTAGCCAATAAGCGGCTCATGCTCTGAATCAAGTTGCTCTTGGCTTCCAATGAGATGTTTGTTGTGAACAACTGTTCCAGATGGTCGCCGACTAGATGTTACGAACTTTTTTGCGGTCGTAAGAGCGGCCGAAGTGCCGTTGTAGAGATTCTTAGGTTCCGCCCATGCTCTCATCGTACTTTGTGTCCAAATAGCCGCGCTCTGGTCGTACGGTTGCGACGCGGTTGGCCCTT
>CAINDV010000320.1 GCA_903847485.1 uncultured Verrucomicrobiota bacterium | reverse complement strand
GCCAGCAAGTTGCGGGTGATCTCCTGAGCGAGCGCTTCAGGGCTCTCCATCCATCCACCCGGGTGGACGGTGCCGTCTACAGAGCGATCGGATCCACATCCTGCCAACACTACCAACACCGTCAGGAGAAGGGCCGTGCCAACCCAATGGAAAAATGTTTGACGTTTCATCGACAGGCTCCGGGAGGGTAGTGCATTTCCGCTGTTCACTCGATCGTTCGTACTTGCTTAGGATAGAATGAGCCCATCAGCAACGTGTGAGCTTCGTGCGAGAGGGCTGTAATAGGAAACGGCTCCCCGAAGGAAGCCGTCGCCCGTTCTGTGTGCTCTCCCCCGTGATCTGCTTAGATGCTGCCAGCCAGGGTCCAGCCGGTCCACCAGGCGGCGGAGCCGTTGGTCCCTTCAGCGCCGTTGCAGCCCGAGGCCGACACGGTCTTGTTGGCGGCGAGCACGGTACCGGTCTTGGCCGTGAGGCTCAGGTCGGCGGCGGTGGCGCCAGTGCCGGCCGTAGCTCCCGTCATGACAGTGGTGAACCCTTCACCGTAGCAGCCCGAGACGACGGTGGTCCCGTCGAGGATCAGGTTCTCGGTGTTCTGGCCACCGGCGATCAGGATCACGCCGGGGTTGGGCTTGGTGTTCACGATGGTCATGTCGGTGTAGGAGCCCGAGACGTTCTTCTTCAGGTGGATCGCTTCGGTCGGAGTGGTGCCGATGCCGGTGGTGACGATGGTGACGTACTGGAAGGTGGGGGCGGTGAGCTGGGCGGGGTTGACGGCCACGGAGCCGGCTTCGATTCCCTTGTCCGAGCTTTCGCCACCGATGTTCAGGGCGTAGGTGACATCGCCATTGTAGCCGCAGTCGATGTCGAAGCCGTCGTCCTGGTAGTCCGTCACGACGAGATGGTCCACGTTCACGCTGCCACCGAACCACTCCACCGCATCATCGGCACCCGCGTGCACCTGGATGTAGCTGAGGGTGGTGCCGCTGCCGACGCCGCCGAGGGTCAGGCCGTTCAGCTCCTTGTCGAGGGCAACGACCCAGCCGGCGTACTCGATGCGCACGTATTCCATGGTGCCGCTGTTGTCCGTTGCACTGCTGCCACCGTACCATTCGGTGCCCGCTTCGAACTGCAGGGTATCGCCGGCCGACGAGACGGGGGCGCGGCCGAAGATCACCACGCCAGCCCAGTCGCCGTGAGTGGGGGAGGTCTTCTTGGAGGTGAAGACGATGGGAGCGGCAGCGGTGCCCTGGGCATCGATCATGCCACCGCGCATCACGAAGAGGGCGCTCTGTCCCTGGGACTTGATCTGGGTGCCCGGCTCGATCACGAGGGTGTCAAACTTGTTCACGTAGTAGTAGCCGACGATCTCGTAGGTGGTGTCGGCGCTCAGCACGCGCTTGCCGGCGGCCGTACCGGCGACCTGTCCGCGCAACTCGACCTGGGTGGCGAATTCGGGGCCGACGGAGCTGAGGGCGGCCGAGGAGCTCGGAGCCACGCCGGAGCTCAGGGGCACGGTCGAGCTCGCGACGGTGGAGCTGCCGACGACTTCAGAGCTGAGGACAACTTCGGAGCTGAGGACAACTTCGGAGCTGCCAACGACTTCGCTGGAGGCGACCACTTCCGAGCTGATTTCGGCAGCGTTGGAAACGGTGTTGTCCGGACCTGTGGATTCATTGTCGCTGCAACCGACGACCAGCATCGTCGCAGCGGCCAGAGTGGCGAGCGTAGTGATGAAAGGCTTCATTCTCTTCCTCTTGTTGTTGGTCCCGGGTCTGAGGACACGGGAAGTTCCCTTGCTCGACAAAGTTGGCTTTCGCCTGTTTCGCGCCTGTTGCGG
>CAINDV010000319.1 GCA_903847485.1 uncultured Verrucomicrobiota bacterium | reverse complement strand
TGGCCAAGAACAACGGCCTGACGCTCATCATGGCGCTGAGCTACGGCTGCCGCACGGAGATCGTGGACGCCGTGCGCGCCATCGCCGAGAAGGTCCGGCGCGGCAGCCTCGACCCGGCGGACATCACCGACGAAGTCGTCTCGCAGCACCTTTACACCCGCGCCTGGCCCGACCCGGACCTGCTCATCCGCACCAGCGGCGAGATGCGCGTGAGCAACTTCCTGCTCTGGCAAATTTCCTATGCCGAGCTAGTGATCACGCCCACGTTCTGGCCCGATTTCCGCAAACCGCAATTCTACGAGGCCTTGGAAGAATACGCCCGCCGGCACCGGCGTTTTGGCGCGGTGTGAACTTAGGGCAGCACGTCCCGCCTGCCCTGTCGAACCTTGTGCAAAGCCGGACAGGTAAGGCTATCCGGCCTCTTTGTTTGGGCCAAAAGGCTTGTCCCACCCCGCCCCCGATGGTATCCCTCCGCCCGCCATGAGCACGCAGGTCGCTTTCCTCAGCTACAGCCACGATTCCGACGCCCACCGGGAACGGGTGCTCGGCCTCTCCGAACGCCTCCGCGCCGACGGGGTCACCACCATCCTCGACCGCTACGTTGCCAAAGGCTCTCCGCCCGAAGGCTGGCCGCGCTGGATGCTGAACGGCCTGAACAGCGCCACGCATATCCTGTGTGTCTGCACGGAGACTTACCACCGCCGGTTCCTCGGACAGGAAGTTCCCGGCCAAGGCAAGGGCGCGGATTGGGAAGGCGCACTCCTCACCCAAGCCCGTTACGACGCCCGCAGCCACACCAACAAATTCATCCCGATCCTCTTCGCCCCCACCGACGAAGCCCACATCCCGGAGCCGCTGCGTGGGCAGACATACTACCTGCTCACTTCCGAGGCCAGCTACCAGGCGCTTTACGACGCCCTGCTCGACCAAGCCGGCGTCGAACCGGGAGCTATCGGAGAACCGAAGTGCAAACCGCGCGCTACCGGCCAGCCCCTCAGCTTCGGCGACCCCGTTTCCAGTGCGCGGGCCAACTGCCCCGCCGACCTCTCCCGCATCCTCAAATACGCCCCCGCCGAACTGATAGGCCGCGAGTCCGTCCTTTCCGTCGCATGGGAACAAGTCCGCCAGGCCACCACCCCACGCCCGCATGTGCTCACCTTCGTCGCCCTCGGCGGCGAGGGGAAGACCTCCCTCGTCGCCAAGTGGGCGGCGGAACTGGCGGCGCAGGACTGGCCCGGCTGCGACGCGGCCTTTGCGTGGTCCTTCTACAGCCAGGGCACGCGCGAGCAACTGGCCGCCTCCTCCGACCTGTTCCTCAAGGCCGCCCTCACCTTCTTCGGCGACGACGCGGACCAGGCCTTCGCCGCCAGCCCCGCCGGCGCGTTCGAGAAAGGCCAGCGCCTCGCCCGCCTCGTGGGCCAGCGGCGCAGCCTGCTCATCCTCGACGGCCTCGAGCCGCTGCAATACGCGCCCACCGCGCCCACGCCGGGCGAACTCAAGGACCAGGGCGTCGCCGCGCTGCTCAAGGGCCTGGCCACCGCCAGCCACGGCCTGTGCATCGTCACCACCCGCTATTCGCTGCCGGACCTGAAGGCCTTCTGGCAGACCACCGCGCCGGAGGTGAAACTGCTGCGCCTGTCCCGCGACGCCGGCGTGCATCTGCTCAAAACCCTCGGCGTGACCGGCACGGCGCAGGAATTCGCGACGCTGGTCGAAGACGTGAAAGGCCACGCCCTCACGCTTACCCTGCTCGGCGGCTTCCTGAAACGCGCCTTCCACGGCGACATCCGCCAGCGCGACCACGTGAAGTTCGAGAAAGCCGACGAGAAGATGGACGGCGGGCACGCGTTCCGGACCATGGCCGCCTACGAGCAATGGCTCTTGCGCGACGGCGACGACGAAGGTCGGCGCGAAGTGGCCGTGCTGCGGCTCATGGGCCTGTTCGACCGGCCCGCCGACGCCGGCTGCCTCGCGGCCCTGCTCCAGCCGCCCGTCATTCCTGGCCTGACCGAGCAGCTCGTTGGCCTGGCCGAAGACGACTGGGAATTCTGCTTAACCGGTCTCGAAAGCGCAAAGCTCGTGACTCTCAACCGCGACGATTCCGCCAATCCAAAATCGGCAATCCAAAATCCAAAATCGTTGGATGCGCATCCGCACCTGCGCGAATACTTCGCCCGGCAACTGCGCACGCAACAACCCGACGCCTGGCGCGCGGCCCACTGGCGGCTCTACGAACACCTCTGTGCGAGCACGCCGGACAAACCCCAGCCCACGCTCGAAGACCTCCAGCCGCTCTACCAAGCCGTGGCCCACGGCTGCCAGGCGGGGTTGCAGCAGGAGGCGAGCGACAAAGTTTATTCGCAACGCATTCTTCGAGTGAACGAAAACTACAGTGTAAAGAAACTCGGCGCGTTGGGCACTGACTTGGGCGCAGTCGCCTGCTTCTTCGAGACTCCGTGGAGTCGCGTTTCGCCAGCGCTCACGGAAGCCGACCAAGCGTTGCTTTTGAATGATGCCGCCTTCCGCCTCCGAGCCTTGGGCCGGCTGACCGAGTCACTCGAACCCATGCGGGCTGGGCTACAGAACTACCTCAAGCAAGAGCACTGGGCATATTCCGCGCGACTTGCCAGCAACCTGAGCGAGCTGGAGCTGACGCTGGGCGAGGTGGCCGGGGCGGTGGGGGACGCCGAGCAGTCCGTGACCTACGCCGACCGCAGCGGCGATGCGTTCATGCGCAAGACCAACACAGCACGTTTGGCCGACGCCCTGCACCAGTCGGGCCGCCGGGCCGAGGCGGAGACGCGCTTCCGCGAGGCCGAGCAAATGCAGAAGGAGAGGCAGCCCGACTACCCGCAGCTCTACACGGTGAGTGGCTTCCAGTATTGCGACCTGCTCCTCGCCGCCCCCGAGCGCGCCGCGTGGCAACGGGTCTTTGAATCGCGCGCCAGCGTCTTGGAGTGCGCCAGTCCTCTGGCGCTTTCGGGAGGCATGGCGGGGTCGGAAGAGTCATCGGCGTCCGAGGGGAAAAGCGGCGGAGGGCCGCCGCACTCCAAGACGCTTCGCGCGGTTCGAGAGCGCGCGGCGCAGACGCTCAAGTGGATTTCCGACTACGGCCGCGACGTTCTCAGCCCGTCCCTCGACCACCTTACGCTGGGCCGGGTCGCGCTCTACGCAGCAATTCTGGAATCTTGTAGGAGCCGACGTGAGGAGGCTCAAACATCCGCCGCCGACCGCCAGAGCCTCCTCACGTCGGCTCCTACAGTCGCCCCCGCCCGCCGCGAACTGGACGCCGCCGTGGCCGACCTCCGCCGCGCCGGCACGCAGCACATGATTCCCCTCGCCCTTCTCACCCGCGCCTGGCTGCGGAGCCTCACCGGCTCCCGCACCGGCCCGGAGAGCGCGCAAAGCGACCTGGACGAAGCCTGGGAAATCGCCGAGCGCGGCCCCATGCCCATCTTCCGTATCCGGTTAACGGGGGACCGCCTATCCTTGCGTGCAGATCGTGATAGAATGAGCGGTTGGGCTGGGGCCGAAGGAAATTTAGAGGCCTACTGGACGGGGAAACGCTAGGCGGTTTTCCAGCGCAGGACGGCAGTTGAGCGACGGCTGAGCGACGCCCCGTAAGCGCGCCGGCAAGAGTCCTCGGACCATGGGCTGCGGGCGTGCGCGACTGGCAGATGGAAGGACTGGCCGGTGGGCGAAGTGAGGCGGCCTGCGGGCGGAGTTTCTGCTGCGCCAGTTGCCAGTTTGCCGGCGTCAGTTGGGAGACTTCGTGGTTGGTGGCCCGGGGCAGGCGCGCCAGCACGTTTTGGTGATAGGCGGAGGGTTCGACGCCGTGCAGCCGGCAGTTCTGGAGCAGGGGGTACATCACCGCGCTGCGCTGGCCAGCCTCGGCCGACCCAAAGAAGAGCCAGTTCTTCTTGCCCAAGGCGGTGGGACGAATAGCGTTCTCGACTAAGTTGTTGTCGATCTCTACTTCGCCGTGCTCCAGAAAGCCCGTCAACTGGGACCACTGGTTCAGGGCATATTGGAGGGCCTGGCCCAGCGCGCTTTGGGGTAAGTAGCGGGGTGGCAGTCGCTCCAAGGCGCGTCGGAGCCGGGCTACGACTAAGCGACTGTGGGCGGCGCGATAGACTTGTCTAAGCCGTATCCATGCAGAAGGCAGAACCACGAAACACACGAAACACACGAAAAGAAAGGCGGCAACACTGCTTCCCGAGGCGGGGAGCGGAGCACTGAATGGTGACTGGAATTTGAGGCAGG
>CAINDV010000318.1 GCA_903847485.1 uncultured Verrucomicrobiota bacterium | reverse complement strand
CTTGACCGACTTCAACGCCTTGCACCAGTTCGCGGTAGAAACGCTCCAGGAAGATGCGGGCGGCTTCGACGTGGACCGCGTGGCCCATGGAGATGACGCTGCCGACGCCGGCTTCGATTAGCCGGGGCGCGACGGCGCGGAACACGGCCAGTTTGCCGAGCGAACCGCTGCGGCAGGCTTCGAGAATGACCAACGGGATGTGGTGATCGGCGAGGATTTGGCCCAAGCGATCCGCGCGGACGTAGTCGGTCTGGGCTTGGGCAAGCGCGTCGGAGCCGGGTTGCTCGAAACAGAGCGCGCCGATCTCGACATCCGGCAGGAAGGTGCCGTGGCCCTCAAAGTGGACGATGTCGTAGGGATCCTGGCGGCGCTCGGCGGCGGCGAGCATTTCCTGAAGCCGGGGCAGCGTGGGCGGGCGGACGAAATCCACGGTGGCGTTGTCGCCGAGCGGCTTGAGGGCGTCGAGGAGCGAGGCGGAAAGCAGGCGCGGATCAATGAAGCCGAGATCCGCGGGCCGGCTGACGACGAGCAGGATGCGGAGCGGGAGCTTGGTCTGGCGATGCGTGGCGGCGGCGGCGTTCTGGAGTTGGCGGCGGATGCTGACGCCTTGAAAGCAAAGCGCGCCCGCGGTGTCGGCCATGAGTTCCCACGGGAGGCGGAGGATGGCGAGATCGCTGGTGGCAATGGTGAGTGTGCGAGCAGATTGCTTTTCGGAATCGGTCGGCTTCCGTAGTTCGGCGAGCAGTTGCTGGTTCGGCTGCGCGGTGAAGACGGCGTCGTGTAGTTGGCGGCCCCATTTCTCCATTCGCGCCTCGATCCCCTGAGCGCGGGTGAGCGAGCCGCCATCGGGCAGGTCCATGAATTCCTCCAGATACCAGCGGAGGTCGTCGAAGTCGGGGTCGGTGAGGAAGGGCTGGAACGCCACCGGTGCGCTGGCGCTGCCGCCGGTGGGGACGACTTGGACGTTGTAGTCGCCGTTGGCGGCGGCCGGGCTGAAGAGGAGGCGGAGTTCGTTCATGGTGCGGGGTGCTTCGTCGCGGCAGGGTTATACGCGCCGCGCCTGGGGCGGACAAGCTTTCACTTCACCGAGCCAGGGCGGCGGTGCCTCCCGAAGTTGTCGGTGGGAGCGCACTGGCCGTAGTTTTGGAGTGCGTCGGCAAAGCGCCGCGGCGACGGCGCTTTGCCTGCTCTTGGATCCGACGACCAAAGCGGTGTTGCGCTGCACTTGCCACCGCAGTCCACAAGGCCAAGCCAAACAAACCGCAGAGACATAGCACGGCCAAGCCGCAACCCAAGGGTCGCGCGACCCGCTTCGTCGCGCTCGGCAAAGATTTTTAACGCAGAGGACGCAGAGGTTGGCGCGGAGTCCCGCAGAGGAAGCTTCTCCTCTGCGACCCTTGGCGGAGCCACTCTGCGACCTCGGCGTTGAATCGGGCTGCCTGCCCGTTTGGTTGCGGCTTGGCCGCGCTATGTCTCTGCGTTCACTTCGGCCCAGTGCTACTGCGTAGATACGGTTAAGCCGTAACTATTCAGAAAGCCAACCACGGATTTCACAGAGGACACGGATGGGGCGGAACGGTCATGTTCCTAGTTCTGTGTCTGCGCAGCAATTCTCACTATAGACCAGACCGGGACGCCGGGTGAGGGCACCCGGCCTACAAGCGGGCGGTATTGTTGGGGTGTAGGCCGGGTGCCCTGTAGACCAGCCACTGCCTGCTCCTGAAGCGAGCTGTAACTGGCACTTGGCG
>CAINDV010000317.1 GCA_903847485.1 uncultured Verrucomicrobiota bacterium | reverse complement strand
TGCATGATCCACTCGCCGTAGGAGTCCTTGTCGCCGTACTTGCCGGCGGGCACGGCGTAGACGCCCCAGTGGATGAACAGGCCGAACTTGGCCTCGCGCCACCACTTCATGCGGGCGTCGCGCTGGGCGGGCGTTTCCTTTTGCCCGGCCTGCCCAGGCAGGGCGTCTTCGACCGTGACGCCCTCGGTGGCGGCGGCCTGAGGCGCGGGCGTGGCGCTGCGGGCAGTCAGCGCCAGCGAGAGAGCAACGAGGAGGAGTCGGGCGGGGGAGGTCATGGTAAGGAAGGCCGGGGGCCGGGTGGCCCGCAGCGGAGGGCGTAATGGACAAAGCTTGCGGCGAGCGCTCCGACGGTAACAGCTGTGGTCCCGATCGGAAATAGACAATCGAGGCAACGGGATGGATAACTTTGACTGGTGAATCCGCCCGGCGGATTCACGGGGCGAGCGGTGACAGCACGATGTTCCGGAACTCCACCGGTGAGCCTTCCGCCTGCAACGCGATGGCGCCGGCGGTCACCGAGGCGGCGGTGACCAGGTTTTGCAGCACACCGTTGACCTGGATCCGCACGCTATCAGCGCGGCAGACGACCTCGCACGAATTCCACTCGCCCGCCGGTTTCTCCACGCCCGGCTGGCGCAGCGCCACGTTGATGGGGTCTTTCGCCTTGGGATCCAGCTCGCGTACCTTGGCGCCGCCATTGGCGCGCACGCTCCCAGCCACGCCCGCCTTCAATTGCACCTCAAGACACGCCGGCCACACCTTGTCGGGTCCGCTCACATGGACGAAGAGCCCGCTGTTGCCGGGCGTGGCCGGCCAGCGCCACTCAAAGTGCAAAGAATAGTCACGGTAGGATGTCGGCGTGCGCGCATAGCCGTTGGGCTTGCCCTCGCAGCGAATCACCCCGTCGGCCACGGACCAGATGGACGCGGCCGACGGGGCTGGGTCCTTGGTCACGAAGGTCCAGCCGGTCAGCGTGCGCCCGTCGAAGAGTACCGTGCGGCTGCGCGGGGTCACCGCGGGTTGGACGTCTGGTGCGGCACCGCGGGCGACCAGCCCCAGCAGGAAGAGGAGAAACGGGATGAGGCGGACGGTGATGGGCATGGGAAGATGTTTTGAGAGGCTGGACGGTGTTTACGCGCGGGTGGCAGCGCGCCGGGTTGCGGATGGACGGGGAGCAGGAAGGCGCTGGCATTGCAGGTCGATGCCAGCCGGACAACACGAAAGGACGCTTCCATGAGACCGAGGGGTGCCTCTCCGAGTTGAACGAGGCCGGTACTCCGTGTAGCTTCGGCAAACGTGCGTAGGATGCAAAATCTCGGGCCGGCGGGTTCGTGACGAGCGGACCGCGCCGCGTGCATCCGAACCTACGCGGGGCAGCCAGGGGGATCGTGGCTGAGTTCGGTCGGTTTGTTCTCTGGTGGATAGTTCCATGGCAGCCAGGCCGACGGGTGGGCCTTCACGTCCTTGGCGTGAGTCGCGATGGCCAGCAGATAGGCGAAGGGATTCACGCGATTGAGCCGGCAGGTGTGGATGAGGCTCATGAACAGGTCGCCGGTCTTGGCGCCGTTGATGGTTTTATAGCTGAGGCTGTTCTTGCGATGGAGAATCGCCATCTTCAGGGCCTGTTCGCAGCGGTTGTTATCCAAGGGCGCGCCAGCTTGGCGGAGGAACAAGGTCAGCGGCTCCCAGTGTTTGAGCATATAGCCGATGGCCTGTCCGAGGCCGGAGTTGGGCTCGACGTGTTTGCCGTCGAGTTTTTCCCGCAGCCACGTCTTGAGGCGGTCCATCACCGCCTGGCTGTGGGATTGGTGGTGGACGAGTCGCGACTCGGGCGCAAGGCCCAGCGCCTTGGCCTCGGCGTCAAAGCGGTAGACCTCCCGCAGGGTCTCGAGCACGTAACGACATTCGTCCGGAAAACTCGGCGCCACGCTCACGAACTCGCGGCGGCCATGGGCCGTATGGAAAGCTTTCCATACCACGCATTATGTTGCGACAGAAGTATGCGAGAGTGTCGGCCTCTTTGCCTCGCAGATGAGTGCAAACACAGGACATAAATGTAATCTCCGAGCACCAGTGATGTGCCGACGTTGGAAGGTATGTTGCC
>CAINDV010000316.1 GCA_903847485.1 uncultured Verrucomicrobiota bacterium | reverse complement strand
CGCTCGGCGCAGCTCTTGCGTCTGATAGTTTTTCAGGCTGGCGGGACACTTGCGAGCGCACCATAGAACATCACGGTCACGCTGCGCCGAGCGCTGGAACCGCAATCAGCCCTATCAGGTTCATGGGCGCAACGCGCGTAAAAAGTTCGGGGTGGTCTCATTATGACCCTGTCATCCCCCGCCGGTGGGGGCACCCGGCCTACAAGAGGGCGGTTGTGCCGGGATGTAGGCCGGGTGCCTCACCCGGCGGAGGGGGACAGGGCCATGATGAGAATTGCGGCGGCTCTTTTGACAGCGCCGGCGAACGCCATAGCTTTCCTCTCGTTCAACCCGTTTGCAGAGCAACCAACTCGTATGACCGCCGCCGCTTCGAAACCGATTCGCCCCGCCGCCGCCCCACTTAGAAGGGGAGCGGTAGGCTTCACGCTGATTGAGTTGCTGGTAGTGATCGCCATAATCGCCCTGCTGGCCGGACTGCTCCTGCCGGTCCTGGCGGGGGCGCGGGCCAAGGCGCGGGAGATCGGTTGCCTGAGCCATGAGCGGCAGCTCGGTCTGGCCTGCCACATGTACACCGATGACAACCAAGACGCGCTGCCTTACAACTACGGCGCGGCGGAGATCAAGGCGGCCGTGACGCAGGGCCGGTTCGTCAACTGGACCAGCCCGCTGATGAACTGGGAATTGGACTCCGACAACACCAACACCACGGTGGTCACGCGCGGTGGCGTCGGCCCTTACACCAGCGATAACCACCTGATCTACCGTTGTCCGAGCGATGCGGTGGTGAGCGAAGTCCAGGCCCGCGCCGGCTGGGCGTCCCGGGTGCGAAGCTTTTCCATGAACGCGATGGTGGGGGACGCCGGTTATTACACCCGGTCCGGCACCAATGTGAACAACCCCAAGTACCGGCAGTTCTTCAAGCTGGGTCAAATCCGCGCTCCCTCCCAGATTTTCATACTAACCGAGGAGCACCCTGACAGCATCAACGACGGCTACTTTCTTAACAAGGACGACTCATATCGCTGGAACGATCTGCCCGCTTCCTGGCATAGGGGCGGGGCCAATCTGGCCTTCGCGGACGGCCATTTGGAATTCCATCCTTGGCGCTACGCCAGCACCCGGCCTCCGGCGCGGCCCGACGCGGCGCATTTGCCGTTTGCCATCCCGCCGGCGGAACAGGGGGACTTCGATTGGTTGATGGCTCACACGAGCGAGGAGACTTACTAAGACGGAATGACGAATGACGAATGAATGACGAAGCCCGAAGTCCAAAGCCCGCCTGTCTGCGTGCCCCGCACAGGCAGGCCGCCTCCTCGATTGGACGGCACATAATCAATCCGGCGGCGGTGCCGATTCGTCATTCGGGTTTCGTCATTCATTCGTCATTCGTCATTCGTCATTTGGATTTCAGAATTCACACCTCCAGATCAAAGGTACTTGCGGACGAAGTCGGCTTCCTCCGGCCCGGCGAGCACGTAGGTCTTGTCGCCACTGCTCCAACTGGCCGTCAGCAGTTGGTTCACCTTGGCGAGTCGCGGCGTTTCCGGCGGCGGGTTCGGGAAGGCGGCGCGGCTCAGGACGAAGAGGAAGAGCATCTGATTGTCGCCGCGGTCGAAACACACCATCGCCACCGGATGGCTCTGCCAGCGCAGTATGCCGCCGCCGGTCAGGCTGAGTTTTTCCAGGCCCGGAGTCACGGCGTAGTCGGCGGGCGCCCCGCCCTGAGCCATAAGTTGCCGAACCTGGCGCATGTCGTTAGTAACTAAGTCCATCCGGTATTCGCGCAACGCGGTGCTCACCATGCGGGCCTGAAACTGCGCCAGCGGGTCCGGCGCGGTCGGCTTCAGCCAGAGGCCGGCCAGCGCGCCCACTAACAAGATGGACGCAGCCATCGCCCATAGGACTGGCTGACGCCAACCAAAGCCCGGACGGAGGATCTTTGGACCTCCTGACCCGTGGCTTTGGTTGGAAATAGCGCGTGGAATTGGTGTGGAACCCCTCACCCCTTCCCTCTCACCATCGGATGGGGAGAGGGTGCCCGACAGGGCGGGTAAGGGGCCTGCGATAGACTCGCCTAGTGTTCCCGGCTCAGGAGTTATGATCTTCTTGTTGCCGGCGAGCAGGCGGGCCTTCAGGTCGGCGGGGATGGCGATCTGCTGAAACTTGGCGCGCAGCGCTGCCTGCACGGCACAGTGCTGCGCGAACCACCGGCCCAACTCCGGGTCGCGGCGCGCCAGTTCGAGGGCGGCGGCCATTTGGGGGTCGGCGGCGGCGTCTTTGCCGGACCGGTAAAGCAAGAGAGTCTGCCTGGCCTCGGATGGGATCACGTTAGTTCCTTTCGCGGCTCCTCCGGCAAGGAGGATTTGCGCAGCACCAATGCCCGCAACTGGGTCAGCCCACGAGCGATCCGCGACTTCACGGTGCCCAGCGGCACTTCGAGGATCGTCGCGATCTCCGGGTAGGAGTAATCCTCCAGGTAAAACATCGCCACCGCCGCCTGGAATTGCGCGTCCACCTGGCCCAGCAGCACGACAATTTCCTGGGCATCCAGGCGGTTCACCAAGTCCGGCTCGACGGACGGCAATTCGGCTTCCACCTCAGTGAGTTCGAGGTGCGGAAACCGCGTGCTGCGCCGCCGTGAGGCCAGAAACGCCCGGTGCAGCGTGGTGAAGAGCCACCCCTTGACCTTAGTGAAATCCTGCAATTGATGGCCCTTCTCGGCCCAGGTCAGGAACGTCTCCTGGACTAAGTCGCTGGCATCGTGCTCGGTGTAGGTCAGGCTCATGGCAAAGCGATACAGCGCGGCGTAGTGGAGGTCCACCAGACCCTGGAAATCCAGGTCGCCGCGCTGGCTATCGCTAACGTATGAGGATTGATCAGGCACAAAGGTTCCGCACAATCGGCGGCCGGCTTACGCCCGGCGTGCGAGGACGGCAGGATGGCGGAAACCCCTACTAAAGCGAGACGGAAAAACAAGGGTTCGGCATACGAAGCCCGAAGTCCGAAGTCCCAAACTGGCCGCGCCAGAGTCGAAGCGCTGGCAGAGAGATGGTGAGTAAGAAATGGCGGCCCTGGCAAAACATGGCCCCGGTAGGGCGACGCTCCCGCGGAGCCACAACCAAAGCGGAGTGCCGACATTCTTATCGGCCAGTCAGTAACGACCGGGATCGCGCCGACAAGAATGTCGGCGCTCCGCTTTGGTTGCGG
>CAINDV010000315.1 GCA_903847485.1 uncultured Verrucomicrobiota bacterium | reverse complement strand
TAATGAACTGGCCCCCAGATGACCGGGTAAAACTGTGTCCACTGATTACGGATCGGCAATCCCGCGCCGGTCCATCAACCGCATGTGGTCACGGTTTTGCCTTCCCAAAGATCGTCGTGCGTCACTCCTTGTCTTGGCCGCTGCCCAACTTTGCTCTGCGCCGTGGCGGTGTTTTCCGGCAATCCAGACAGCATCCGCTGCCGGTTCGCCACGGTTCGGCGCGCAGTTGCTCCGAGCCCAGTTTCCGAAGTAGTCTCCACCCATGAAACCGAAACTAAAATCGAATCCAGCACCCGCAAAAAGCCCTGCCAAGCCTGACGTAGTCCATGAAGAGATCACGAAAGCGGCTCAGACCGCGCAGTTGCTCCGCTCCGACCTGGGCAGCGCCTACAAAGCGGCCGAGGGTCCTCTCCTGCAAATAGTATTGCTGCGGCTGGTGAGGCTCTCCAGCGACCTCCAATCCGAATTGACGCAAGTTCAGGCCGCAGTAACCGAAAGATGCTAGCGCGCGCAGTTCCCTGAACCGTCAAACCCTGCTGTTGATCCATGAAAGAGCGCAGACGGAAGATGGAAGGCCCCACCCTTGAACGAAGTATGTCAGCCGTGGTTGATCGACTGACCCGGGCCGGTTGGACACACCCTGAACGCATCGGCCTGAACCACCTGTTATGAAACTATTCACCATTGGATACGGCGGACGAATGCCGGACGATCTCATCACCCGACTGACCGCCGCCGGGGTCCGTACTGTCGCCGACGTCCGACTGCGTCCTGACCGCGCCAGCATGGGCGTGTATGTCAAAGCAAAGACGCCAGACAAAGGCATCGAGCGCCTTTTCACCGCGGCCGGCATTGGCTACCGATCTTTACCAGAGTTAGGCAACGTCTTCCTTGAATACGAAGACTGGCGCGAGCGCTATGCCGCGTTTGTCCAGTGCGCCGGCCACCTGCTCGTCACCCGCTTGGATGGGTTGGAGCCGCCCCTGTGCCTGCTTTGCGCCGAGCGCCGCGTTGCCGAATGTCATCGACTCATGGTCGCGGAATTCCTCGCCGCACGAGGTGCTGAGGTCGAACACTTGGAATAGCGGCGTCGCCGGGGACTCCCAGCGCGCGCGAAGTGGTGCTTGCACTTCACCTTCGATTTGCCAGCCTGCGTCGCCATGTTGAATCACACGCTGTTGCGCCAAGCCATTTGTGCCGCTCTGTTTGCGCTCACGCTATTGCGCTGCACCGCCGCTGAGGTGGTTTTCCGCGACGAGTTCAAAGGCCAACCCGGCGAGGGCTGGTCGTGGGTGCGCGAGGATCGCGCTGGCTGGCGGGTGACCGCAGCGGGTTTGGAGGTGCGCCTGCAGCCGGGCAACATGTGGGGTCCGCCCAACAGCGCCCGCAATGTGTTGGTGCGTTCGGTGCCGGACGTAAGCGAGCGGGAGTTGGAGGTGAGCGTGACGGTGACGAACCGGCCCACGGAGCAATACGAGCAGGTGGACCTGGTCTGGTATTACGACGACAGCCACATGGTGAAGCTGGGCCAAGAACTGGTGAACGGCAAACTCAGCCTCGTGATGGGGCGCGAAGAGGCTGACCGCACCCGCACGATCGCGTTGCTTCCGCTGGAAGCCTTTTCGCTTCGTCTGCGCTTCACGGTGAAAGGCAACCGCATCCGGGGCGAGTATCGGTTGCCCGACTCGGCGGACTGGTTGGTGGCTGGCGAAACCGACTTGCCGGTTAAAGGCTCACCCAAGGCGAGTCTGCAATGCTACCAAGGGCCAAAGTCGGCGGAGCGTTGGGCGCGTTTCACGGACTTCCGCGTCCAATGGCTTGGGCCATCGCCGTGATGGCAGAGCCTGCGGAGTCGCCGCGCCGGCCATGCCAAGAGGTTTCTTCTCCCCTCAATGCCCGCCGGTCACGGTGTAGCCGGCACCCCGCAAGTCAGCGGCCAAATCCTGTTCCATCTGCACCGCCGCCGCGAACGGCATCGGGTTT
>CAINDV010000314.1 GCA_903847485.1 uncultured Verrucomicrobiota bacterium | reverse complement strand
GGCGAGGCTTCTGCCGAGCCTCAACGACAGCGGCAATGATCCTATCGGACGGCTCGGCAGGAGCCTTGCCATACCACGCCAGGCGTTTCCATACACGCTCTTAAGGATTGTCACTGCCCCAAGGTTATAGTAACACGAAGGCATAAAACAAGTGACTCTGCTCGCAGAAGAGTGGGAATATACAGCAGCGCCGCCATCACGTTGACGGCACCATACGCCGCGATAGGCTTCAAGCGCAGCCCTCGCGCCCCATTCACTTAGAGCGTGTTTGAAAAGTCGCCTAGCGGTAAGGCGAGGCTCCTGCCGAGTCTTTAGGCAAGATCGAATTGCCGCTGTCGTTGAGGCTCGGCAGGAGCCTCGCTCTACCACGGCAGGCATTTTCAAACACGCTCTTAGAACTCCAACGGCTGGTTATCGGTCGTGCCGAGGAAGTTTGCGCCGGACGTCGTGCCGCTGTTGCCGCCCAAGGCCCAGGTTGGGCTAGAGATAACAATCATGTTGCCATTGATTGCCATAGGGATATTGGTGCCCACGCCCAGCAGCACGTCATCTTTGAGTTGATTCAGACTCTTGACCACCTGGCTGGGAGCGATCTTGGCAGCGGTGCTATTCGCGGGAAGACATAGAGACAGAAAAATATAGGACAGAAAAGTGGGGTTCCCCTAAAATAGAATTTGCAATCCGCCACGGAGGCACTAAGTAACGCCCATGAACCCGACACGAAAACAATTCCAATTGAACCGCGGAGCGGCAAACAAGCAGCTTCCTATGATTAGTTGTTCCATGAGCCCTCCGGTGAATCCGCGCCGACGGCCCGCCCGGCGCGGACTTCTGGGCCTGGCAGCCTTCGCCGTGCTGCTTAGCTTGGTGGCGTCACCCACGGCCCGCGCCGACACGCTGGGCGAAGCGCTGGATGCGCCCTCTCTGACTTGGACCACCGGTGGCGACGCGCCGTGGTTCTACCAGACCACCAACACCCACGACGGCGTGGACGCCGCCCAGTCCGGCACCACGACCAACTACTGGGCCACAAGCTGGCTGGAAACCTCGGTTACCGGGCGCGTGACGGTGCTCTATTGGTGGCGCATCTCGTCGGACCCCACCTGGTACACCTACCAACTCAACACCAATGGCAACTGGGCCAGCTATCTCTACGATAAAGTGGACTGGCAGCTCGGCATGGTGAGCTTCGGTGGCGGGAGCAACCTCCTCCGCTGGACTTACACCGTGCCGGGGGCGGGCGCGCCCGGTTGGCAGGCCAACGCCGCCTGGCTAGACCAAGTCGTGGTTACGAACATTACGGGCTTGAAACCGACCTTTATCGTGCCCCCTCCGTCCGCGATCAACGCGCCCGAGTACGCAACCACCAGCTCAAACCTCACGGCTACGGTCATCGGCGATATCCCCATTACCTACCAGTGGCAGCGCAGCGGGACTAACCTGAGCGAGGCTTGGCCGTTCTACAACGTGACTTCGCCTTCGCTCACCTATTACCCTCGGACCCAGACGGAAACGGGCGGCGATTTCCGGTTGGTGGCGAGCAATGCGTGGGGCTTGGCTACCAGCACGGTCTGCACGGTCACCATTGTCCCGTCCCCGCCGATCATTCCTTCCTACTATCCGCCTGACAGCCTCATCGCTGTCGGCGCGAACGCCGGCCTGTCACTGGCCGTCTATGGCTCGCCGCCCTTCAGCTACCAATGGTTGAAGAGCGGGAACCCCATTCCCGGCTCAACTCAGTATTATCACCCGCTTTGGTCGGCGACGTTCGCGGACTCAGGCGGCTACAGCGTCGTCGTCACCAACCTCTACGGTGCCGCCACGAGCCGGGTCGCCCAAGTCACAGTCAGCACGGCCCTGCCGTCCATTCTCAGCGGGCCGGATCCCGAAGTCTCGGAACAGTTGCCGGGGGCTTACGCGTCGTTCTGGGCGCAGGTTTCCGGGCCGGAACCGATTGCTTACAGTTGGCACCGCGTGGGCGACCCGGCGGAATTGGGCAACTCAAGTTCCATGGCCATCAGCAGCGTGGATCCCACGAATTCCGGCCTATACCAGCTCATTCTCACCAATCAGAACGGCGCGGTGACCAGCCGCGTCAGCGTGCTGGCAGTGGCTCCGGTCACTGCGCTGGCCCTGGCGGTGGATGCGCCGCAACTCACGGTCACCAACGACTACGCTTGGAACCGTTGGCTGGTGGATGTGACCGGCACCAACGCCCACGACCGACTCTGTGCCGCACGCAGTCCGCAGATTTGGGATTGGAACGTGGCCCCTTTCAGCACCGTGGTAACCGGCCCCACCAACGTCTCCTTCTGGTGGCATATCTCGGCCGCGGCGGAGGCTTACCTCGACATTGCGGTGGACGGCGTGGTGAGCAACTCGATCTCGGGCGAGACGGCCTGGCGGAAACAGAGTCTCGCCCTGGAGTCTGGCGAACACACGCTGACATGGACCTTCCGCAAACAGAACGCCGGCAGCGTGGGGGCCGACGCCGCGTGGGTGGACCAGTTCGCGTTCGGCGACGGCAGCAGCGGCAATGGCGTCCTCCTCACCAACTTCACCACTGGCGGCGGCGCGGATTGGTATTTACAGGCCACTAACACGCACGCCAGCGGCGACGCCTGGCAGAGCGGACTGATTTCCGACTACCAGCAAACCTGGCTGCTCGCCCCCGTCACCGGGCCGGGAAAGCTGTCGTTTTGGTGGATGGTGTCATCGGAGGCCTGCTGCGATTCGCTGGAGCTTTACGTGGACCTGCTGTGGCAAACCAACCTCGCCGGCCAAGTCGCCTGGCAGCAAGTGAACCTCCCGCTGGGTCCGGGTGAGCACCTGCTCGAATGGCGTTACTCCAAAGACGGCAGCGGGAGTGACTGGATGGACGCCGGTTGGGTGGCAGAAGCCACGTTCACCCCGGATAGTGCCACGCCGCCATCCGTGGTCACCGATCCCGTCGGTGGCACTTACCCGGCAGGCAGCGCGATCACGCTGACGGTGAGCGCCGAAGGAAGTCCACCGCTGAACTATCAATGGTTCCACGATGACGTCCCGATCACTGGGGCGGTGACAGCAACCAACGCCATTCCCTACGCGATGATGGGCGACGCCGGCGCGTATTACGTAACCGTCGCCAACGGCTACGGCAGTGTCACCAGTGCGGTGGCCACGCTTACCATTTACCCGCGGCTTATTATTGTGAGTCCGCCCACCAACGTGACCGTGGGAGTCGGTGGCACGGCCCAATTCAGCGTCAGCGCCACCGGAGCTGCGCCGCTCAGTTACGCCTGGTACAAGGATGGCTGGATCTCTGGTGCGACGAGTAACACACTCCGCTTGACCAGTGTGCAAACCACCAATGCCGGAACTTACTCGGTGGTGGTCAATGACGCCTATGGCAACCAGGAATGGGCGTCGGCCACGTTGACGGTTTCGTCCCCACCTGTGATCACGGCGCAACCCGTCGGCGGTTTCGGTTTCTCCGGCTCGGTCATTCTCTCCAGTGTCACCGCCACCGGGACACCGCCGCTGGTCTTCCGCTGGCAACGCGGCGGCAGCGACGTGCCCGGCGCCACCAGCAACGTGCTGAAAATCGTCAACGCCCAGCCCGGTGACTCCGGCAGCTACCGCGCGCTTGTGAGCAACGCCGCAGGCAGCGTGACCAGCCTCGTCGCCACCATCACCATCACCAACCCGCCGCCCGGCGCCGCGCCCGGCACGCTGGACACCACGTTCCTCACCGGCTTGGGCGCGAACGGCCTGCCAGCGGAGCGGGTGGGCTTGCAGTCGGACGGGAAGGCCATCCTCGCGGGCAGATTCACCTCGGTGAATGGCGTGCCCGCGGTCGGGTTGGCGCGCATTAACCCCGATGGTACTTACGATCCCACCTTCGTGACGACGGGTCTGGACGGCGGAGTCAGAGCCGTGGTCGTGCTGCCGGACGACCGGATTCTCATCGCCGGCTATTTCACCCAAGTGCAGGGCGTGCGCCGCCATGCGGTGGCGCGCTTGCTGCCCAATGGCGTCGTTGACCCTACCTTCGATCCGGGTGCTGGCCCGAATGACAGTGTCACCTGCCTGGCGGTGCAGGCCGACGGCAAGGTGCTGGTTGGCGGCTATTTTGATTCCTTCAGCGGGGTGGTCGCCATGAAGCTCGCACGCCTGCAAACCAACGGCGTGGTGGACCCGACCTTCATTTCAACGAATGCCCCCGAGGGTCGAACGGACGCCCTGGCCGTGCAGCCGGACGGGAAAATTCTCCTTGGCGGCGATTTCACGCACCTCGCTGGCGCCAGCCGCTCTGGTTTCGCCCGCGTCCACGCGAACGGTCTGTTGGACACCGGCTTCGTCCCGGCCCTCACGGCGGGACCGCAGGCGTGGCAGCAGTCGGGCGCGGATCGAATCCTGGTGCTCCCGGACAACCGCATCCTCGCCGCTGGCGAGCTGTACACTTCCCCGTCCCAGCCATACAGCGGCCTGCTGCGCTTTGAAACCAACGGCGCGCTGGATCCCACTTTCCAAACCACGGCCTCGCGGGACATGGCCTACACGGCCCTGTGCCGGCAACCGGACGGCAAACTGCTCGTTTCCAGCATCAGGGAGAGCGGCACTTACTTTTACCTGACCTTCGCCCGACGGCTCAGCGCCAATGGCGTGCCTGACCCTTCATTCCAGCCCACTACTAACATTCTTCATAATGATCCCATCTTGTTCAGCGTCGCCGACGATTTCGCGCTGCGGCCCGATGGACGACTCCTAGCCGTCGGCGATCACACCTTCGTCAAGACGGTGGGCCATCAACTGGCGCAGTTCCAAACTAACGGCGTGGTGGATCCCACTTTCCTGCCCGGCAAAGGCAGTGACCTGGCGGTGCTCGCCCTCGCCCCCCGGCCTGACGGACGCCTGGTGGTCGGCGGCGACTTCACCTTGTTCAACCACCGCCTAGTGCCGCGTGTGGCCCGGTTGAACGCCGACGCGAGCCTGGATCCCAGCTTCGTGACAACCGAGGGTCCGAACAATTCCGTCCGCGCGCTGGGCGTGCAAAGCGATGAGCGCGTGGTGCTCGGCGGCACGTTCACCGCGGTAGGCAGCAATGTCCTCGCCGGGTTGGCGCGACTCAATGCCGATGGCTCGTTCAACGCGGCTTTCCAGGCCCAGCTCGGCCCCACCTCTGTCGTCAATACGCTGCTGATTCAGCCGGATGACAAGATCGTGTTGGGTGGCCAGTTCAATCTGGTCAATGGCTCCGTGCGCTCAAACTTGGCGCGACTGGAAGCTTCGGGCGCGCTCGACTCCAGCTTCTTGGGCACCGGTTTCAACGCGCCGGTCACGGTGATCCTGCGCCAAGCCGACGGCAAACTGCTCGTGGCCGGCAGCTTCACGAACGTAATGGGCGTGTCTCGCCTCTACCTCGCACGCCTGAATGACAACGGCTCGTTGGACGCCGGCTTCAATCCCGGCACCAACGCGCCGGGGCCGCTGTCAGCCCTGGCGCTCGCCCCTGACGGCAAGATCATGGCGGCAGGCTCGCCCTACCTCGGTGCGCGCAATCGCATTGCACGGCTCAACCCCGACGGCTCGGCTGACCCCACGTTCGGCGGCTATGGCATTGATGATATCCATGCCCTCGCGGTCCAACCCGACGGCCGCATCCTGGTGCTGGGTAGCTTCCGGCAGTATTGGGACGCGAACGAGATCTCGAAATCATTGGAAGGGATAGCTCGCCTCAATGCCGATGGGTCTGTTGACCCGGGCTTCGACCTGGGTGGTGTCGGCGGTGGTGGTGGTTTCAACTTCGCCGCCGTGGCCCAGTTGCCGGATGGCCGGCTGCTGATCGGCGGCAAATTCACTGAGCTTGGCGGGGTGGGTCGCGACAACCTCGCCCGCGTGAACACGGAGAACTTCGCCGGCCTGCCGCCGAGGATCACCACGCAACCCAACGGCTCCAGTCGCGTCGCCGGGTCGCCGTGGGCAATGGAAGTTACCGCCAGCGGTTCCTTGCCGCTCGCCTACCAATGGCGGAAGAACGGGGTCGCCCTTGCCAACGCCACCGGCTCCGTGCTGACGTTCGCGCAGGTTGTGCCCGCCGACACCGGCGAATACGACCTGGTGGTGACCAATGCCTACGGCGCTACCCGTAGCTTCTTGGCGCGGCTCGACGTGGCTCCGCTGGTTCTGAACACGCCGAAGTGGGATCCCGCGCGTGGCATGCTCTGGCTCACCTGGAACAGTTCGGGAGGCGTCCGTTATCGAGTCGAGCGTTGGAACAGCCCCGACTTGGGAACCACTGGCTCACCCGCCTGGGTGCTGTTGGGCATCGCGAACGGCTACGACCAAGGCGGAAGCTCCTGGGGCATCGCGGTGCCGCCTGGTTCAGTGACGGGCTTCTACCGGGTGGTGCCGGTGCCGTGAGAGAGCGGGGCACCAATTCGAGCCGGAGTAAGAGCGGTGCGCAACGCGACCGCCTCCGCCTGCCGATTTGGAGCCGGAAAGCCTGTGCCGGCGAGCCTCCCAGCGGGGAGAACGGGCACCGCCAACCCGGCCCGGCGACCAATCCTTGCAACCTTGCCGCACGGCCTCAAAGGCAGATAGTCAGCCCGTGACGGAAACAAACCGAAAACGACGCTCCCTGAACCGCGGAGCGTCAATAAATGCAATTGCCTATCAGATGTGAACAGGCCGGAACAAATCCGCCCAGCAATTCTGCCCATGAACCTCAAAATGCCTTCCTTGATTGCCAACGACTTGCGCATCTTGAGGTTCATGGGCGCAACGCGCGTAAATAGTTCGGGGTGGTCTCATTTTGACGCTTTCGACGGACGGAAGCGGAAAGTCCGAAGTCCGAAGTCCGAAATCGCGCCCAGATGCGGCCGCCATAGCGAAGGGGCACAACGAGCCAGTGGGTGGTTTCCCGACCTTGTTTGGCCAGCGATTTAGTGCTCGTGAAGTGCCATTCGGATTTCGGACTTCGGACTTCGGATTTCTTTCGGACTTCGGATTTCGGACTTCGGACTTTTCGCCCCTTGCCGTCGAGAGCGTCAAAATGATAACCGCTGCTTCGGTGGTTGATCGGAAGCCAGTTTTGGCACACACTCAGACCTTCACCATGAAACTACTGACGGTGCTTCTTAGCGTGGCCGCGCCGGCGGCGGCCTCGATCTGGGCCTTTGACGACGCCAGCAGCGCCTTGGCGCAGACTGGCGCGCCGGTGGCCGTGACGGCCAAGTTAACTGAGGCCGAGATGGCTACCGCTCGCGCGGGACGTCTGGGGTTGATGGAATCGGCCCCGACCACGCCGACTCCCCTCATCATTCCCGTCCAGTGGCAACTGGGCGAGGCCGGGGGGGAATCCCGCGGCTCTTTCCTCTTGCCTCCAGGGCCAGCGGCGCGACGCCAGTTTGATTGGCGCGCGAGCAAGACGCCTTTTCCAGAAGTCATGCAGGCCGCAAGTGACGTGACGAGTGGGCAGATGGACCTGACTGACGGGGGCCAGCCGGTGCTGCGCTACAACTACCAAACCATTGAGCCAGGCGCAGTTTTGGACAAGATCAGCGCCGACAACCGCATCTACGCCCGCGCCCGCAGCGACTACCTCCATCCGCTCTACGGGCTGCACGGCGAGGTGCTGACAAGGGACTGGTCGGTGGACCATCCGCATCATCGCGGCATTTACTGGGCGTGGCCGGAGGTGGATTTCGGTCAGGAACGCGGTGATTTGCACGCGTTGCAAAAGGTGTTCGCGCGGCCCACCGGCAAGGTGAAACTCCACAGTGGTCCGGTGTTTGCCCAGATCGAGGCCGAGAACCAGTGGCTCTGGGATGACCGCGAACCGATCGTGCGCGAGTTGGCCCTCATTCGCGCCTATCGTGCGACGCCGCAAGGCCGGGTGGTGGACCTGACGTTCCAGTTCACCGCGCTCAAGGACGGGGTCACAATTGCCCGCCGCGGCACGGACAAATACGGTGGCCTGAACGTGCGACTGGAGACGCCCAAGGCGCAGGCGATCTCCGTTTTCACCGGCCCGTCCAACGCAGTCCCCCGGCGCGCGTGGTCGGACTTGAGCGGGCAGTTCCCCGGCCACGACGCGGCCTCGGGATTGACCGTTTTGCAGCACGCGCAGAATCCCGATTACCCCAGCGATTGGGTGCAGTATCCAGAGCTGTCGTGGTGCCAGCCGACGTTTCCCGCCAGCGGGAAGCGCTTCGCCCTGCAACCCGCAAAGCCGCTGGTGCTGCGCTACCGGCTTTGGATTCATGCGGGGGCCAGACCGGAGGAAGAATTCCTCGCGAAGCTGTGGGATCTGCTGCATTCGCCCACCGCCGCTCAGCCGACTTTCGAGATTATAGCCATCAAGCCAGCCAACTAGTTTTACAAACCCATGAGTAATAACATCCCAGCACCGCAAGTCACCCGCCGCCAGTTTCTCAAAACCACGACCGCCGTTGCCTTGGCCGCGCCCGTCCTCATTCCCGCGTCGGTCTTGGGCCGGGGCGGCAAAGCGCCGCCGAGCGGGCGCATCAACCTCGGCATCATCGGTTGCGGCGGCATGGGTCAGTCGAACCTCCGCGCCTGCGCCGGCCAGCCGGATGTGGTCGTGACCGCCGCGTGCGATGTCTGGCCAGATCGGATCGACCACGTCGTGAACCAATTCCCGGGCACCTGTCGTGGCTTCCGCGATTTTCGCGAGTTGCTCCAGCAGCCGGAACTCGACGGCGTCATCATCGCCACGCCGCCACACTGGCATGCGCTGCAAGCCATCGCCGCTTGTGAGGCAGGCAAGGATATTTACCTCCAGAAACCGATGACGCTGCACCTCGGCGAAAGCCTGGCCGTCCGCAACGCGGTGAAGAAACACCACGTCATCTGCCAGGTCGGCACGCAAATCCACGCCAGCGAGAACTACCGCCGCGTCGTCGAGTTCCTCCGCGACGGCAAGCTCGGCACCGTCGGCACCGTGCGCACGTTTAACGTCATGAACCAGATGCCACGCGGCGTCGGCCACAGCACCAACCACACGCCGCCCGAGGGATTGAATTGGGATTTGTGGGTCGGCCCGGCACCCATGATTCCGTTCAACCCGCTCATCGTGCAGGACGCCTTCAACCATTGCTCGTGGCTGGCTTTCAGCGGCGGTTGGACGCCCGGCATGGCCCCGCACATTACCGACCTGCCCATCTGGGCGCTCGACCTCGGCTTCCCGACGGAGATCACCTCGTCCGGTGGACGCTTAATCCTCCAGGACGACGGTGACGCCTACGATAACCACGAAGTCCTCTGGCGCTACCCGCACCTGACGATGACCTGGATGTCGTCGCTCACGAACAGCTTCGGGTTCGACTTTGAAGGCGACCCGGCCCCGCGCCGCCGCTTGGGCAGCTATTTCCACGGTGCCAACGGAACGCTGCTGGCGGACTACGACATGTTCAAGCTCGTGGCCGAAGGCGACCGGATGAAGGACTTGCAACCGCCCCCGAAATCCATCCCGCCCTCACCCGGCCATGAGCGCGAGTGGCTTGACTGCATCAAGTCGCGCCAGCAACCGAGCTGCCATCCTGGCTATCACGTCCGCGTGGACGTGCCGATTGTCCTGAGCCTGCTCTCGCTCAAGCTGGGCCGCACCATCCGCTTCGACCCCAAGACCGAGAAAATCATCGGCGATTCCGAGGCCGCGAAGCTCGCCATTCCGAAGTACCGCGCGCCGTGGAAGTTTCCGGAGAATTACCTCTGAGCCATTATGGGCCAGCGAACCTTCGGCGTCTTGATTCACGGCGCGGGTTGGGTTTCAACCCAGCACCTGGCGGCCTTCGCGAACAATCCCGCGACGCGCGTGCTGGCCGTTTCCAGCCGCACGCTCGCCAGTGCCCGCCGCCGCGCCCAGGAGGCGGGGCTGAAGCCCGCCGCCAGCTACGACAATTTCGCCGAAGCTCTGCGCCATCCCGGCGTGGACATCGTCGCCATCTGCACGCCGCAGCAGGTGCATTGCGAGAACGTCCTGGCCGCGGCGCGGGCGGGCAAGCACCTGGTCATCGAGAAGCCGGCGGGTATTTCGCTGGCCGAATTGCGGCGAATGCGCGCCGCGGTGCGGCGGGCCGGCGTGAAGACCATCGTGAGCTTCGTGCTGCGCTGGAATCCGCTGTTCCGCAAGCTCAAGGCGATGAGCGCCCAGGGCGCGTTCGGCCGCGTCTATTCCGTCGAAGCTGACTATCTCAGCCACAACGGCAGTTGGTGGTCCGGTTGGGCCGACACTTGCACCGTGAAGAACGGCGTCAGCGCGATGCTGGTGGCCGGGTGCCACGCCATTGACGCGCTGCGCTGGTTTGCCGGCGATGGCGAGTTCGCGGCGGCGAATCCGGCCGAGGTGTTCGCCCTCGCGGGCGGCTATCGCAAGGGCCGGACCACCGAGTTCAATCCGTTTCGCAACGCCTGGGTCGAGGGCGCGCCCGCGATGGAGTACAACGGACTGGAAATGGCGCTGGTGAAGTTCGACAACGGCGTCCTCGGCAAGGTGTCGGTCAACTTTGATTGCATCATGCCGTACCGTTTTCCGATCCGCATCTTCGGCGACCGAGGCACTGTGTTCGATAACCGCGTCTGGTCGCACCAGTTCCCTCAGCAGCAGCAGTGGGTCGAACTGCCGGACCTGCAACCCGATTCCAGCGACGTCTCGCACCATCCCTTCCAGGCCGAGATTGATCATTTCGTCGAGTGCCTGCAACGGGGCGTCGAGTCGCACTGCAACCTCGAAGACGCCATCCTCACGCACGAAGTCGCCTTTGCCGCGCTGGAATGTTACCGCACGCGCCGTCCGGTGCGGCTGCCACGATTGAAGCAATCGCCCCGCCCATGACCTCCAAGGAACTGGTCCACGCCGCGCTGAACGGCCAGCCCACGCCGCGCGTTCCCACCGGCCCGCTGGCAGTGCATTTCTGCGCCGAAGTGGCCGGCTACACGCTGCGGCAATACACCACCGACGCCCAGGCTCTCGCCGACTCGGTTATCCGCTACTACGAGCGGTTCCGGCCTGATGCCGTCTGGCTCTCCGCCGACACCTGGGTGAGTGCCCAGGCAATGGGCGCGTGCGTCGGTGCCACCGATGACCACCAGCCGTTTGGCGGCCTGGGCGAGCCACTCGTGCAGACTGCGGCCGACATTGATCGGATCCCGTCCCCCGAGGTCGCAACGCAGGGCCGTTATCCGCTGATGCTCGAAGCACTGTCGCGCATCGTGTCGGCGCTGGGAAAGGACGTCTTTATCGTCGCCTGCTTCGACCAGTATCCGTTCTCCCTCGCCGCCGCGCTCATGGGCATCAACGAAATCATGCTCAAGCTCCACGACGACCCGGGGTTCGTCCGGGCACTGATGGCGCGATGCGAAGCTTACGCCCTAGCTTACGGTCAGGCGTTGAGCCAGACAGGAGCGGACATGCTCAGCGGCGGCGACTCGCCGGCGGGTCTGATCGGGCCGCAGCCCTATGCGGAAATCGCTTTGCCCGCTGAGAAGCGACTGATTGGCAAACTCAAGTCCGCCACGGGCAAGCCGGTGTCGCTCCACATCTGCGGCCACGCCACACGCATCCTGCCTCTCATGGCCGCCTCCGGCGCGGACGTTTTGGAACTGGATCACGCGGTGGACCTCGGCGAAGCGTGCCGCATCGTTGGGCCAGACCTCGGACTCTGGGGGAATCTTGACCCGGTGCGCGTCCTGGCTCAAGGCACGCCGACTGAGGTGTGGGCGGAGGCGCACAGCGTGCTGGCCGCCATCCAAGCGGCTGGGCACCGGCGCTTCGTGTTGAGTTCGGGCTGCACCCTGCCGGTCGAGACGCCGTATCAAAACCTGGAAGCTCTCCTGCACCCGGGCAACAGGTCGAGCGCATGGGCCGCAAGCGGGGATGGGTGCGTGACCGCAGAGTAACTTTGTTCAGGCGGCGAGTTTGACTTTGAGATAGTTGGCGTTGTTGAGGCGATCCCAGCATTCATCCCACCGGTTGCTTTTGAGCGCCAGGCGGAGGTTCAAGACGC
>CAINDV010000313.1 GCA_903847485.1 uncultured Verrucomicrobiota bacterium | reverse complement strand
GGGGCCGCCGGCACGGGGGCCGCCGGCACGGGGGCCGCCGGCACGGGGGCCGCCGGCACGGGGGCCGCCGGCGCGGGGGCCGCCGGCAACGGGGCTGCAGCCTTGGTGACACTGGCTGGGGCCGCCTTTTTCACTTTCGCGGTCTGCTTCTGCCGTTTGTTGTGCCGGAGCCGGCGTGCTTTTTTTTCTGCTTTGTTATATTGTTTGCTCATGCGTCGGTTTTGATTAAAACATGCGTGTTGACGTGGTGAATATGAACATAACTCAGCCAACCTTCAAGCTCTGTTTGGCGGCCCTCGGGCTGGCCGTGGCGCTTTGCTCCTGCTCCTCCATGGGCAAGCCCAAGGGCGTCGTGGCCTCGCTGCGCCTGCACATTCAGGTTGCTCCCGATGGCTCCGACCGCTCCGCGCCGGTGCCGATCTATCGCGCCAAGCCGGTCCTTATCAACGTGGATAAAGCCGCTTTTCTTGATGAACGCAGCCTCACCAACGCCGTCCTGATGGAGTTGGGCGACAGCTTTGCCATCCAAGTGCAGTTCAGCCACTCCGGCGCCAAAATCCTGGAGCAATACACGACCTCCTTCCGCAGCCGTCATTGCGCCATCGCCAGCCAGTGGGGCGAGAAAACCTTCACCAACCGCTGGCTGGCCGCGCCGCTGTTCAACCGGACGATCTCCGACGGCACGCTGGTCTTTACGCCGGACGCCTCCCACGAGGAGGCGCTCCTGATCGTGAATGCGTTGAACAACGCCCTCAAATTCATCGAAAAGGCCGGTACGTCGTGGTAGGCTCCGCCGTCAAACCCAGGCCTGCCGCCCGCTGGCGATGGCTCGTGCTGGCGGCCGTGACCGGCGCGCAAACCCTGACCGCCCAACCCTTCGGCTTGCCGACCGCCAATCGGGCGTTGTTCGAGCGCGGGGGCGAGGATCGCTTCTTCGTCGGCACCGTCGGCAAGCCGTGGACGAGCGGTTGCTATGGCTGCGTCCGCAGCGAGGGCTGGCAGATGCATGAAGGCTTGGACATTCGCTGCCTCCAGCGCGACCGGAGCGGCGAAGCGGCGGATCTTGTTATGGCCACCGCCAGCGGCATAGTGGCCTATGCCAACACCCATCCGTCACTCTCCAATTACGGTAACTACCTTATCCTTCGCCATGCGATTGATGGCCTCGAAGTCTATTCGCTCTACGCCCACCTGTCGGCGGTTCAGGTCAAGGCGGGCCAGACAGTTCAGGCGGGTGAGGTTATTGGCACGATGGGCCGCACGGCCAACACCCACGAGGCCATTTCCAAGGATCGCGCCCACCTGCACTTTGAGCTGAACCTGCTGGCTAATCCGCGCTTTGCCGCATGGTTCCAAAAGACTTCGCCCGGCCAGCGCAACGACCACGGCGCTTACAACGGCCAGAACCTGTTCGGCTTCGACCCCCGCACCGTGCTCCTCGGGCAACAGCAGCTTGGCACTAACTTCCACCTCGTCCAATTCCTCCGCGCCCAGACCGAGCTGTGCCGCGTAGGGGTCCGCACCCCGAATCTGCCGTGGGTGCAGCGGTACCCGGCGCTGGCCCGGCGGAATCCCGTGGCTGAAAAGGAAGGCGTGGCTGGCTACGAACTGGCCTTGACCTGCACGGGCTTTCCTTACGAAATCATTCCCCGCGCCGCCTCGGAGTTGAAGAGTTCCGTCAAACGCCGGCTCCTTTCTGTCAATGCAGCGGAGCAAGAGAAGCATCCGTGTGGCCGGCTGGTCACCCGCAAGAGCGGCGGCTGGCAGCTTACCGCCAAGGGCGAGCGGTTGCTCGACTTAGTTTGCTATTAAACCGTAACTATGCAGAAGACTTTCAACGCCAAGACGCAAAGACGCAGAGGCATAGCGCGGCGGAGCCGCAACCAAACAGTCAGGCAACCCGATTCAACGCCGAGGTCGCAGAGGGCTTCGCCAAGGGTCGCAGAGGAAAAGCTTTCTCTGCGGAACTCCGCGCCAACCTTGGCGTCCTCTGCGTTAAAGAAATCTTCGCAGAACGCGACGAAGTTGGCAGATAGCACTGCAAAGGGCAGGGAAACCTTAACTGGCAGTCTTGGCTGTCACCATTTGGTGAGCGCAAGCTGCCGGGCCGCCGCTGGTCGGATTTCCCTGCATCAGCTTTGCGTCTTTGCACCTTTGCACCTTGGCGTTGAATTCCGACTGAATAGTTACGGTTAAGACCTGGCTGCCTAACTCTCCACCGTGATGCATGCCGCCGCACTCGACGATCTCCAGCATAAAGTCTGGACCGGTCAGCGCATTGACGCCGCGGAGGCTCTGCGCCTGTATGACTTGCCATTGAACGAACTCGGTGCCCTCGCCGATCGCCGCCGCCAACTCGCCCGCGCCGCCGCCTACGACGGCCGTGGTAATGAGATCGTCACTTACATCGTGGACCGCAACGTCAACTATACGAACGTCTGCAACGTCTATTGTAAGTTCTGCGCCTTTTACCGCACCGAGAAGGACGACGACGCCTATGTCATTTCAAACGAAGAGATGGACCGTAAGATGGAGGAAACCGTCGCCCTCGGCGGCACCCAGATTCTCCTGCAAGGCGGCCACCATCCCAAGCTCACTAAGCAGTGGTATCTCGACCTGCTTGGTCACATGAAGGCTAAGTTCCCGCAGGTTAACATCCACGGCTTCAGCCCCAGCGAATTCGTCCACTTCCGCGAAGTCTTCAATGAGCCGCTGGAGAAACTCATCGCCGACTTTGTCGCCGCTGGACTCGGCTCCATCCCTGGTGGCGGTGGAGAAATCTTGGTGGACCGCGTGCGCCAGCGAATCTCGCCACTTAAGTCCATGAGTAACGACTGGCTCGAAGTCATGGACGTGGCGCACCGCCTTGGACTTAGCACCACGGCCACTATGATGTTCGGTCACGTCGAGACGCGGGCCGACCGCTTGGAGCATCTGGAGCGACTCCGGGTGCAGCAGGATAAGTCCCTTCAACGTGGGACAGGCTTCCAGCCTGTCTCATCCCCCGGCCACCAGGCTGCATCAAGCGCGGTTGGAGCGGGAGAGTTGAAATCCGAAATCCGAAACCTATCCGCGCCGGCCCTGCCAACCGGTGAAGTCCGAAGCCACCCCGGCAATTCCGCCTCGCCGGAGCAAAGCGACCACGAGAAACCTCTAGCTGGAACCAAAGACTTTCGGATTTCGGATCTTTCGCCCCGCCCCAGCCACTTCACGGCGTTCATTGGTTGGACGTTTCAGCCCGAGCACACCAAGTTGCGCGCCCCGACCGTCGGGGCCGCCGAATACCTCCGCACCCAGGCGCTGACCCGCATCTATCTCGATAACTTCCCCAGCGTGCAAAGCTCCTGGGTCACGCAAGGGCCGGAAATTGGACAGGTGGCGCTCAAGTTCGGCGCGAATGACCTCGGCAGCATCATGATCGAAGAGAACGTGGTGAGCCAGGCCGGTGCGACCTATCACATGACTGTGGCCGACATGCAGCGACTTATCCGCGACCTCGGCTATGAGCCTCGCCAGCGGGATAACTGGTATCGGTTGGTCTGACCTTCGAACCGGCCAGCGTACACTGGCCCGAAGAAAAGGGAGCGAAATCTTCGAACCAAGAGCCTCGTTACCTCGGCTCCCGCAGAGTTATGAAAGCGCCTTGGGTTCCTATCACTTTGTCAGCCCCAGAACTCCTGACCCGAGGAAATAGAGTAGGCTACAGAACCGCGTCTTTGCTGTAGGCCGGGTCCCCTGACCCGGCGTGCTTGGACTCACCTCGTTTCCTTGCCAGTTGCGGATTCGTGCTCACGGCTCAGGAGTTCTGAGCCTTAGACGCTACTTCAAAAAGCACTTTGCCGAGCGCGTCAATCGCGCCCTCTTCATCACAAACGCCAGCCCTGACGGTACGGGGGATTGACGTGGGCGTTCGCGTCGTCGTGGTTGGTGAACCGTGCCTCCTTGTCGTCCCACTTGAGCGTCTGACCGGGAAAACGGATGGCTATGGCGCCGAGCAGCGCCGCCTGCGTCAGCGGACCACCGTAACCGAAGTTGGAGCCAGCCTGGCGACCGGTGCAAATCGCTTCGGTCCAGTCGAAGGCGTGGTTCTTGACCCGGGCGATTTTCTCCGGCGGCGCATTCTTGCCCGAGTGTTGGTCCATAAGTTTGTCCGGCGCAAGATAGCAGCCGCCACCACCGTGCGAACCATGCACAATCATACCCTTGTCGCCGAATAGGATTGCCCCCGTGGAAGGAATCCGATCGTCCGCCGAGAATTGCGCCGGCCGGGGAATGGTCTGGTTGCCGTCATGCCAGACTACTTTGACAGGGCCGCGCCCGTTCTTAGCAGGGAACTCGAAAGTAATCTTCGCGCCAGGAGGGTAAGTCAGGCCTTGTTTGGCCGGGTCATAGTCGGTCACTTCCGCTTGAACGGTGGACGGCGCATCCAGATCCAGCGCCCAGAAGGTCGGATCTATCACATGACAAAACCAGTCGCCGATAGTGCCCGTGCCAAACGGCAGCCAGCCGCGCCAATTCCACGGCACCCAGAACGGCGTATAGGGACGGAACGGAACCGGACCGATCCACAGGTCATAGTCAAGACCCTTGGGCACCTCGTAGGGCTGGTTCAGCTTGTCTAGGTTGCGGAGCTGACAATACACATCCTTGAAGGCATCACAGCCCGCGTGAACCGTATGCACCTGGCCGATAGCTCCTGCCCCAACCCACTCGCAGACCCGGCGGATCGAATCGGTGGAATGACCCTGGTTGCCGAGCTGGGTGACCACTTTGTACTGTTTGGCGGCCGCCATGAGTGTTCGCACTTCGTGAACGCTATGAGCCAGCGGCTTCTCACAATAGACATGCTTGTGGTGTTTCATGGCCTCCATGGCGATGACGGCATGGGTGTGGTCGGGCGTGCCAATGACCACCGCGTCAATCCCCTTGCCCATCTGTTCGAGCATGACGCGAAAGTCTTTGAACTGTCGGGCCTTGGGGTACTGCGCAAATTTCTTGGCGGCATAGTTATCGTCCACATCGCACAGAGCGACCACTTTGTGCCCCTCCCGTGCCACGCCGTCAATATCGGCGCCGCCCTGGCTGCCGATGCCGATGCCGGCCACGTTTAGTTTTTGGTTGGGCGAGAGCCCTTGGACTTGTGCCATCACACGTCCAGGAAGGATGTGAAACACGGCCACACCCGCACTGGCACCACATAGGAATTGTCGTCGGTTCATCATAGGGGAGCTTCGACCACTCTTATTTCGCAACTATTCAGTTTTTCAGATTTTTCTTCATTACCTGCTGAGAGCGTGTATGAAAACGCCTGGCGTGGTAGGGCGAGGCTTCTGCCG
>CAINDV010000312.1 GCA_903847485.1 uncultured Verrucomicrobiota bacterium | reverse complement strand
GGCGAGGCTTCTGCCGAGCTGTTCGGTAGGAACATTGCCGCTGCCGATGAGGCTCAGAAGGAGCCTCGCCCTACCACGCCCGGCGTTTTTATACACGCTCTTAGGAGCGCGGGCTGGGGGAGAAGTTGGCGGCGAACACCAGTCCGCCGCTACGCGGACGACTCGGCGGCGGCGGATAGAAGCAAGGCACCGGCGGAAGTAACGGGCGGCTGGCAATTACCGGGCCTGACCCCTTTACAAAAGGCCGGGGGGGGATTTCCTCCGGCCTTCGACTTTCGGTTTTCGACTACCGGACACCTTTCATCCGAAAGTAACCGGCAGCGGCCGGGGGCAACCACACAGTTTGAGGCGCAATGTCGGCGTCCAAGTTTGCGGGCAAGGCCAGCCATTCGGCGGCGGGCGTCCACGGCCCGTCGGGAGCGGCGGACGTTTCGAGAGTCCAGTTGGCTTCAAAGGCGGAGAGCGTTACCAGTATGAACGAGAGGCACGGGGTCGCGCCGGGCGGCAACTCTGCCCGCGCCTCATTCATGGCATTGCTGATCATCCAGTTTTGATTCGACGCGATACAGTCCGCCGCCCGTTTGATCTTGACGATGCAGACGATCCCGCCGGCAGCGGTCACGCATGTCACCGCGACATAGAACAGCCCGCAAACCAGCGAGACGTTGTTACTACCAGACGGCGCATTGGTAGCGGGTGGCAGCGCCAGTACAACCAAACCCTGAGCCACCGCTTGCCAACCGACAGCGCCAGCCAACGCCAGCGGGATCAAGCCACGCCGCCAAAGCAGCCAAGTGGCCGTCAGCAGGCCGAGAAACCAGCCTAGTGACCCGCTGGCCACCGTCTTTCCGTTCCGTTGCCACCAAAGCCACACCGCATTTGCTTCATGTTTCATATTGTGTTCCTTTCGTTTCCAATTGGTCCATAGCCCCTAGTAGCTGCGAAGGGCGCAGGATCATTGTCTGCTTCGTGCTTGGGCCTATTTCGTTCAATCGCTATTTCCGTTCGATTAAGTCCGGCGCTGGTATCGGCATAGGGCGCAGATACATTAATTTGAAAGTATCACTCATAAGAGACCGGGGGAAACCTTGTTACTGGCGCGGACGGCTTGGACCTTGGCCGAAGTCTGCGCCTTGTTACTGGCGCGGACGGCTAGGGCACTCGCCGCACGGTTCCGCTGGGTCTTTTTCACGGCGGCAGGTTATACTGCGGCAGAGTGGCCCGCAAGGGTGCGTACGGACGACGCGGCGGCGGATAAATGCCAGGCACCGGCGGCAGTAAAGGGCGGCTGGCAATTACCGGGGCTGCCCCTTTACCTTTATGGCGCTCCTACGGAGCTTAAGCCGAACGGCGCTCTCTATAACTCAATAGCAGTGTACCCGGCGTCCTGCTCTAGCCTATAATGAGCAGGCCAAGCGCCTTGGGCCGCGTGGCGGGGCCGATGAACCTGTTTCCGTTCATCCCTGCGCTCCGGCGATTTGCGGATGAGTTCATTGGAAGAATTGCTGTGTATTGGGATTGCCTGCCACCGTCGGTCACCCTATTCTTCGTTGTCAGAAGCTATGAAGTCTGCTTGCATCCAACTGTGGCGCGGCGGTGCGTGGTGCCGCCGCCCGCACAATGAATTGACCGCCGCCAGCGAACACGCGCCGTCCGGCGCGAGGTTGGCGTATGGCTTCTGGTGAAGACCTTCGCCCCAGCATGAGTTATCCGCCCTTGGAATCTCTTCCCGCGACCCCGTCCGCGCCCCGGTTTGACTTTTCGGTGCTGGGCGAGAAGCTCAGCGCCCACAGTAGCATTCTCGGCCTGATGAACGACTTGGGGCGGGCCATGACTATCGCCCCGCACATGAAGATGCTCGGGGGCGGCAATCCGGCGGCGGTCCCGGAGTTACAGTTACTCGTGAGAGCGCGAATGCGGGAGTTGATGGCGGAAGGCGATGCGTTTGATCGGATGCTGGCTAACTACGAGCCGCCGCAAGGTAATCCCCGCTTCCTTCGGGCGCTGGCTGACTTACTCCAACGCACTTTCGGTTGGAACGTCGGCCCCCAGAACATCGCGATCACTTGCGGCGGTCAGAGCGCCTATTTCTATCTCTTTAACCTGCTCGCCGGCCGCTTCGCTGACGGGCGGCACCGCAAGATACTCCTGCCTCTGGCACCCGAATACATCGGCTACGCGGATCAAGGGTTGGAGGAAGATCTATTCGCCGCCTGCCGACCCACCATCACTTGGCCGCAGGGCGAGGACGCGCGGGTTTTCAAATACGCCATCAACTTCGCGGCGGTCGAGGAAGTTCTCGAACGCGAGGACATCGGCGCCATCGCTTGCTCGCGGCCTTCCAATCCTACTGGCAACGTAATAACTGATGCCGAAGTCACGCGCCTTTCCGCTATGGCCACGGCGCGCGGCATCCCACTTATCCTCGATCACGCTTATGGCGCGCCGTTTCCGGGAGTTATCTTTGTGCCGGCGCAACCCCACTGGGCCTCTCACGTCATACTTACTCTAAGTCTCTCGAAACTCGGGTTGCCCGGCACGCGCACCGGCATCGTCATCGCCCCGGAGTCAATCGCCTCGGCCATCGCGTCACTCACCGCGATCGTGGGGTTGGCCAACAACACTCTAGGCCAGCAACTCATGTTACCGTGGGTCGAAGATGGCCGCATCCTTGAACTTGGTCCGAAGATACTGCGCCCTTTCTACGAGGCGAAGAGTCACGCCGCCGCGCAATGGGGGCAAGAGTATTTCGACGCGGCGGGGGTGAACTGGGCGTTGCACGCCAGCGAAGGGGCGTTCTTCCATTGGCTGTGGCTGCGTGATTTGCGCATTACCACCCGCGAACTCTATGAGCGGCTCAAGGCGCGGGAGGTTCTTACCGTGCCGGGCGAGTATTTCTTCTATGGACTGGCAGAAGACTGGCCGCACCGGCACGAATGTCTCCGCGTTAATTTCTCCGGGCCGGCACAGACGGTTCGAGCGGGTTTGCAAATCATCGCTGAGGAGGCGGCCAAGGTAAGGCGTTAAGTAACTCCCCTATGTCTAAGAGCGTTTATGAAAGGTCGTCCGGCGGTAGGGCGCGGCTCCTGCCGAGCCTCGCCGGCAGCAGCCACGCGATGGT
>CAINDV010000311.1 GCA_903847485.1 uncultured Verrucomicrobiota bacterium | reverse complement strand
GATCGTCTGTGCGGTCCGGGTGCCGGGCTTGATCCGGCCCGGCCAGCGCGCGATCATCGGAACTCGGTGACCGCCTTCCCAGTCGTCCCGCTTGATGCCGCGCCACGGGCGGGCGCCGTCGTGTCCGTAGTCCTTGCGCATATTGACGATGGCATCGATCTCGGGACCGTTGTCGCTGGACAGGATCACCAGCGTGTTGTCGGCCACTCCGAGTTGCTGGAGTTTGTCGAGGAGGCGGCCGACGATGGCGTCGAATTCGAAGATGAAATCGCCATGCGGACCGGCCTTGGTTTTCCCTTTGAAGTCCTTGCCCGGAAACGAGGGCTGATGCACCGCCTGGCAGGAGTGGAAAAGGAAGAACGGCTTGCCGGGGTTCTCCTTCACCTGTTGCTCGAGAAATCGCTCGCTCTTGTCGAGGAAGACCATATCGACCTCCTCCATGTTGAAGTCCGGGGCAATCAGGCCCGCCCGGCAATCGCGCGAATACACATGGTTTGGCAGGCCCAGGGCTGCCTTGTCGATCAGTCCGGTGGGCGGAACGGGAACCCGGTCGCCATCGACAAAGGCATACAGCCAGTCGGTGGTCGGACAACACACCGTACCGAAGAACCGGTCGAACCCCCGGTGGATCGGGCCGTCGGGGATGGCGCGCGAGTAATCGATGCGTCTCACGCCCTCGATTTCGCCGTTGCGAATGGCGGCTCCGTCCTTGTCGAAGAAGGTCATACCGACATGCCACTTGCCGAACAACGCGGTTGTGTAACCTTTCGCGCGGAGCATTCCCGGCAAGGTGAGCCGCTCCGGCTCGATGAGGCAGGGTCCGCCGACTCCGCTGAACACACTCTTCATGCCGGTGCGGAACGCCATCCGACCGGTTAGAATGCTGTAGCGCGACGGGGTGCAGACGGTCGAGGGACTGTGGGCGTCGGCAAACAGGAGCCCTTCCCTCGCGAGGCGGTCGAGGTTCGGGGTTGGCGCCTTGGCCTCCGGATTGTAGCAGCCCACATCGCCGTATCCCAAATCGTCGGCGAGGATGAAGACGATGTTGGGAAACGGCTTCAAGACCGCGGCGGATGCGGTGCCGGCGGCGGCTGATGCCGCCAACCCGATGAGGGCTAGAGCGGCGATGGTTGCGCACCGGAAGGAATTTCTCCTAGATTGCCAGGAATTTGCTTTTGGAATGAAAGCCGTGGTAGGAGCCGGTGGCCGGACCAGAGGGCGGGGAACAGGGGCTATCACGTGAGTATTTCTAAATTTGTTGGTTCCGTCTGGTCGATTTCAACGTTGTTTCAGTTCGGTCCAGGCTCCGTCTGCAACGTCACCGGCCCGAGCAAGCCGGACGAGACCAACGGCGACTGCTGGTTGTAAGGATCATGCGTGCTGAAGGTGTAGCGGCCCGCCTTGAACTGTTGCCCGCCAAGGAAGCCGGGCGGGCAATTCACCGCGCGCACGTTGGCATCGGCAGGCTGTTTGTCACCGATGAGCCGGTTGGCCCAGCGGTTGACCACTTCGATTTCAAGCAGGTTGTCGCCGGCCTTGATGGCTCCGGTGACTTCCACCCGCCACGGCGCACACCACACAACCCCGAGATCCCGCCCATTCAGCCTGACCCGCGCCATGTCTTTGACGACGCCCAAATCCAGATACGTTTTACCTTTCGAAGTCTCAGCCTGGTTGATGGTTTTCCGATAGGTGGCGATGCCGGAATAGTACTTGATCCCCGGCTCCGGCCGCATTGTCCAATCCTGCAGGGTGTCAAAAGCAATCTTCTCCGGCCCACCCCACTTCGGATCAAAAGCGACTTCCCAGGCGCCGGAAAGTTCCTGCGCCGTCTTCAAGTCCGCAAAATTCTTTCCCGTTTTCGACACCGGCCTCGCGTCCTTCCCATCGAACACGACGAAGAAACTCTGGAAAGCGTCGAACTCAATGGGGATGACCGTTAGACCATCGGCACGCTCGAATTGCGGCAGCGGCCGCTGCTCACCGGTCACGGGGTCCCAGAGTTGCGCGTTGCCTTGGCCGACCCGGAAGCGGCAGTCCGCCTGGATTGGATTGCCGGTCCGGTTGGACACGAAATAGATATCCCGATCCTGCGTGCGCCGGTGGCCGTAGCGCACGGGACCTGTTGCGGTGAAATCCTCCTTAACGCCCATTCCCTTCAACAGAGCGGCCGTCAGATCATAGGATGGATAGAGCGGCGGGAGGGTTGCACCCTCACCGCGCTGTCCGGGTGGCGGAGCATCCGGCGACAACTCGCCGCCCCAGTGGATAACGCCTTTGCCATAACTGCGCTCCGCCGCCGTCTTCAGCGCGTCCATGCTCCCCCAGAGGTCCTTGGCAAGCGCTTGGACCTCACCGTCGCAGGCAGGATAGCCCGAAAGACTGGGTGATTTGAACGGTGGCGCGCCGACCACCGCGGCCCCGGCTTTCACCAGGTCCCGTATTTTGGCGAGCAGTCCCGGGGTCATCGTTTCCACCTGTGGCAGAACCATCAGACGATACGAACTTCCTCCCGGGAAAGTAATCAGCCCGTTCTTAACTTTAGCCCTGGCCATGAGAATCTTCGGAGAGCATCCGTCGAAGCCATAACCCTTCTTGTCCGCCAGCGGGCCGCTCCCCTCCAACGCGCTGGGCGGAGGCAGGAAGATGTGGGGCGTTCCTTCGGGTGTCAGATACAGCACATCGGAAACCGTAACCCCCTGACGGAGAAGTTCCGAACAGCGGGTAAGGTAGCGGTGGTAAGCCGACACCATGGGCCACCAGGTCTGATTCCGGTGCCAATGCACGCCATACGGCCCAAAGGTCATGCCGGGCTTATAGGCGTCACCCAGTACCTGGTGCGCAAAAGTGTGGAACACAAGACGATTGATGCCCACGCAAAACGCCCAATCGCCCTGATTCTTCAACGACCACGGATACGCATCCAGCCCTCCGACGGCGGTAAAGGCTTCGGCGGATACGATGGGTTTTCCCATCACATGGCCGATGGAGGTTGACTCGAAAACGCTGTAGGCCGAGTCCACACTGTTATTCCAGAACTCCGCCATCGGGACATCCGCCACCGCGCCCAGGTCGAGGTCGCCGGCGGGGTCCATGTCGTAGGGTTCAATCGATAGCGATAGCCCGTGTTTCTGGCCATACTTCTTCACAGCCCCGGCATGATTTTCCAGCACCAGTTCCTGCCCCGTTAAGCGGAGATCCCAGAGGAAACGCTCCGACATCTCGAGGCCTTGGATGGCCCGGCCCGTGTAAGCCAGAAGCCACGGCCGCGCATCATAGCCACGTCTCTTTTTGAACTCGTCCAGCAACGAAGGTGTCCAGTTCTGCGCGCCGGATTCCCAGCTATCCATGTGCAGGGTGGTCAAGCCGTGCTCTTTGGCGCGCGGAGCTATCTTCTGAAGGAGTTTCCCGACGTATTGGTCCAGATGAAAATCGAGAGCGGCCGTGTCGAACTTGTCGCACTCCAAGCCCAGCGCGGTGGAAGGGGCGGGCCGGCTGCTGGCACCCGTGGGCCGGCGTCCCATGCGGACAATCGTCCAATCCCCAGCCGGAACATTCCAGTTGAGGGTTCCGTCGGGCTTGAGCTGCTTTGTCAGATCCACGATATCGTTCGGTTGGATGACACCCTCCGGCCCTGGCTCCGCATAGCGTGCTGAAGTCGGCAGATAAGGCTTAACCTGCTTCCTAATGGAATACGGACCGCGCTCGAAAAGCGCTTTCTCGTCGATGTCGGAAATGAGCGGTTTGCGACTAGGGAAGCCCCAGAGCGCCACGTCCTCGTAATACGGGCTGGCCATCGTGTGCCACTCGGTCGAGCGCTGCTTTGGCAGGGAAAGAATCGCCGAATAACTCTGTGGACCTTTGATCTCGACCGAACTGAAGACGAGATGCTGCATGGCTTGCTCCGGCTTAACCCAGGGTCCGCCGCTGCCACACCAGCCCGGTCCGATCCCAAGCGTGATGTCGATCCCCAGGCGTTCCGCGTCGCGGACTGATTGGACGAAAAGCTCTTGCCACGTGGGGCTCATGAACGCCACCGGGCCACCGGGTGGCTCGTCGATGTCCACCTCAAGAAACACCAGGTTGCCGAGGCCCGCCGCCTTCATGGATTCCAGGTCGGCGGTCATCTCTTTGCCATTGAGATTGCCGTTCATGAAATACCAGTAGACCCCGGGCCGTGCGGAGTCCGGGGGATTGAGGAAATTAGTTTCCATCTCACCCGCAGCCAAGACACCGCCGCAAAGCGCACATGGAACAATCGCTATTATCATTTTCTTAAACATATTGTTTGGCACCTATTGCTTCGGTTAACGAGATTACAGATTTCGGAGCGGCAACGCGCTTAGAAAAGTGCAGGGTAACGTTTCTTGATCAGCGACTGCTCTTCTTCGCGATACCAATTCGCGACGATGGTCATGTGTGAAGCCACCAGTTTCAAGAACTATCAGGATGTGAGCGCCGCCCCCAAGGAACGGGTTGACCAACGCAGGGTGTCATTGCCCGTCACCTGCGACTGGATGCCGGGATGCGGAGTATCAAGTCCCACATCCATGGTGATCTGGCCGGGTTTGCTGCTGCTGAGATGAATGACCATGGCCTTGTCGGGCACCGAGAAGAACACCTCGCGCTTGAATTCCACCCCGCCGATCTGATAGGCGGTCGTCTCCACCGCCTGATCCAGGTCGAGGCTCCCCACATACTGCTCAACTTGATTGTGGCTCGGGAAGCGCATGCGCAGGTCTCCCAGTGGCTGATAGGGCCGATGAAACTGGGAACGGCCCATCATTTTCCAGCCAAGCTTTTCCGCTTCATGGATTTTACCGTCGGAAATGACGCGGCGCAGTTCTGCCATACGTTGGCCGGCCTCGGGGTTGGAGCAATCGTGCGGCCCCCCAACCACAGCGTACTTTCGTTCAATTGCAGCCGCTCCTCGGCCGTCCCCCCGAACACCATGGCGCCCAGCCGACCATTGCCCGCCGGCAAAGCCTCCTCCCATTTCACGGCAGGTTGTTGGTACCAAAGAAGCGTTGCCGCCGGATCGCTGGCGGCCGCTGAGGATGTGGTACCCGAATCGGGCGTCGCTGCGGCGAGCGGGGTGACTGCGACGGAAGACACGACGGCTGCCCTCAGCCAATGGCCTATTCTTGCTACTGGCGAGTGACGGTTTCATGCGGCTTGGCGCAGGTCCTCCGCCAGCGAATCCGGGCATCTTGCCCAACAAATTCGCGGGGCCACGAATTTCTTGAACGTATGGGTTATCGGCAAAGACACGAGAAATTGGGGCCAGTG
>CAINDV010000310.1 GCA_903847485.1 uncultured Verrucomicrobiota bacterium | reverse complement strand
GGATTTCCCCACAGTTATTCACAAAGCGATTTAGTTGCGCCGGTTTTGGCGCATTGATTACTCCGTCCGAATCGAACTAGCGCGCTTTCTCAGCGCGCTACGGCTTGGGCGGCTTCGCGGTCTTGCGTGAGCTTGAGCGTAAGCGGGTCATAGCCCCCATGGGCGACAAAGGTGCGAGAAATTGATAGTGTGGATGCCGATGAACGCATCTACCACCTCCACAATTCCCCGGCGACGCTGGAGTACCGCCGAGAAAATCGAAATTCTGCAGGCCCACGCGCAGCGTCGGGAATCGCAGACCCAGTTTTGCCGCACCCGCGGAGTGTCGGTTCAGACGCTGCACTATTGGCTGCGACAGCGCCGGCCGGGCCGCGGCGGATTCGTCGAGATCAAGCCGCTTGGCGCGGCCGCCAAGGTGTCGGCGGCGTCGGTGGCCGCGCTGGTGGTCATCGAATTGGCGGACGGGCTTACTATACGAGTGCCGGCGGGGTGTGATGTCCAGTGGGTCGTGGAATTTATCGGGGCACTGCGATGTGGGGTTTGAGCCGGGCGACGCGCTATTTCCTGCGAGCGGGGCCCACTGACTTGCGGTTGGGCTTCGACGGGCTGTTCGCGCTCGTGCAGGGGACACTCGGTCAGGATCCGCTTTCCGGGCATGTCTATTTGTTCTGCAATCGCTCGCGCACCCGCATCAAGGCGTTATGTTGGGACGGTTCCGGACTGTGGTTGAGTACCAAACGGCTTGAGAAGGGAACGTTTGCCTGGCTGTCGGGCGAAAACCTGGAGTTGGAGCCCGCGCAGTTGCACGCCTTGGTGGCGGGGCTGGAAATCGGGGGCCAGCGCGAGTGGTATCGGCGCTAAAATAGTTCGATATATTGGTGGAAATACCTTGCATTCTTTGGCGATATTATCCAGCGTCTTCACACTTCAATGAAGCAGTCTTCCCTTCTCCTCGAAAACAATCGGCTCCTGGTGGAGCTGGCCGAGAAGGAACGCCAATTGCAGGTGAAGACGTGCGAACTCCGTGACAATATACTGGAGCTTACAGAGGAGCGCCTGCGTCGATTGAATGCGGAGGAGAAGCTCAAGAAGTTGCTCAAGCGGCTCTTTGGCTCCAGCTCGGAGAAGATCGATCCGCGGCAACATATGCTTGTTCTGGACAGCATCGAGGCGGACCAGCGGCTCGCGCAGGCCGAGCAACCCGCCCCCGCACCAGAGCCGGCCGCAGTGCCGGTGCCGACCCGGGCCAAGCGTGGGCCTCGCCGCCCCATCCCCGCCGATCTGCCCGTCGAGCGGGTGGTCCATGATCTGCCAGAGGCTGAGAAGCACGATGCAGTCACCGGCGAGGCGTTGGTGCAGATCCGTGAAGAGATCACCGAGGAAATCGACTTCCGGCCCAGCCAGTTCGTGCGTGTCCAGCATGTGGTGCCCGTCTACGCGCCGGCCGACAAGTCCTGCGCTCCGGTCCAGGCCAAGCTGGTTCGCGTGATCCCCGGCTCGGCAGTGGGCACCGCACTGCTCAGCCACATCCTGGTGGCGCGGTTCACCGATCATCTTCCCTATTATCGCCAGTCCCAGATCGCGGCTCGGCAAGGCGTGACACTGGATCGCCAGAAGATGAGCCGCTGGGTGGAGCAGGTGGCGGTTTTGCTCCAGGCTGTCTTCCGGATGATGGAGCAGCGATTGATCAAAACCCACTATATACAGTGCGATGAGACTGCGGTGCGCGTGCTTGACCCGGACCGGCCGGGGGCGGCGCGCCAAGCCTACCTGTGGGTGCGCCACGCTCCCGAAATCAAGGTGATCCTGTTCGACTTCGAAATGTCGCGATCTCACGAAGTGCCGTTGGGCTATTTTCCTGAAAACTGGAAGGGCATCGTGCAGGGCGATGGTTACGCCGCCTATGATAAACTGGCCAAGTCCAGGCCGGGAATCGTGCGCATCCAATGTTGGGCGCATGCCAGACGCTATTGGACCGAAGCCGCCGATGGTGGCGGCCTAATCGTGGCCGAAGTGCTAGCCCTCATCGCCAAGCTGTACCGGGTCGAGACTGAAGCCCGAGGGATGACCCCGGCCCAGCGCGAAACCCTGCGCGGGTCACGCAGCGTAATCATCCTCGCCCAACTTCAAAAACTCATGCTCACCGCCCGGGAGCAAGCGCTCCCGCAAAGTCGCGTGGGCAAGGCGGCCCACTATGCGCTGAGCCGCTGGAGCGAGTTGACGCAATATGCCCAGCCCGAATTCGGCCATGTTCTCATCGATTCCAACCCAATAGAGAACGGTATACGGCCAACTGCTCTTGGAAAGAAGAACTGGATTTTCGTGGGCCATCCCGAGGCGGGATGGAAATCCGCCGTCGTCTACTCGATCCTAGGCACCTGCAAACTGCTCGGCGTCAATCCCGAGGACTATCTCAACTGGGTCCTACCCCGTCTGGCCGGCGCCACCAATCAGACAACCGGCCTGTTGCCGCACGACTACCTCAAGTTGGTCAAAGAACAGGCCCAGCCTACGGTGAGCTGAGTACGTAGTCGAGCGCAGGGCGGATGGGGGCTATGACCCGCTTACTGACGACCTTTCTATGCGCCCGTGGGGATGGCTGGAGCAGTTGCTTGCTTTAAGGTTTTGAATGCTTGAGGCGCTCGTGCCGCAGTAACTGCAATAGGACGTGGTCGGGGTGTTTGTGGCCGACGAATCACGCTGCCGGCCAATTCACCTTAATCAAGTACAATGAGACGGTTGTTGCCGGACCGAGTAGTCCCAGTCGAATTGCTCGGCTTTGCGCCAAAGTCTTCTTTTACTGCAGCGATGGCTTGTTAACTCCCATCCTTACAAGCCGCTGAACGCGGGTAAAGTAAGCGCCGCGCCGATCCTGCCCATACTCGCGTATGATTCGCTGCGTAAAATCCGGCGCGGCGTCGTCGAGATTGCCGTAGTGCGCTTCGCCGAGAATGACGGCGCGCACACCTAGGCTCCCGCCCGAAGCGTAGGCACTCTCGACCCATGGATGAAACGTTCTGTTCATATATTGGGGGTTGCCTAGCCTCTGTTTTCGTCGCTTGCGACAAGCTGGCGGATGACGCGAAACAGCCCCCATGTCGCTGCGGCACTGCCGGCGGCGATGGCGGCGTTGACAACGCGTTGCCGGGGCTCTGTCTTTGGCGACAAAGTGGATTTGCCACAACTATAGGCGAGGGCAGCGGTGAACGTCACAAGGGCGACAAGCGTGATTTTGGCCGGCACGACGGTCCAAAGATCGCGAGCTCGTCGGTTGTCCGTTCCGGTGGCCCATAACCAGGGCACGGCACCGGCAAGTGCGATGATGCATAGCACCCGGGCGAAGTCCTGCGGTAGATTGAGCCGGACGAGCCCTAGCGTGGCGCAAGCGAGTAGAGCTGCGG
>CAINDV010000309.1 GCA_903847485.1 uncultured Verrucomicrobiota bacterium | reverse complement strand
GTCCAGGCACGCGGCATCGTCGGGGAACCAGGCCCGCAGTTCCGCGTCATTGGCCGGATAGTCATGCCCAGCTTTGAGGCGGGGTGCCAGTGGTTGCGTCGACACCCCCACATCTTGTACCTACCGCACTCAGATGGACACCCCCTTTTCAGAATGATCAAGCGGCAGGGCTTTCATGCGCCTGAGGCGAGGGCCTGCAACCGTAGCATGTCAACTATTCAGCGACGTTCGTAATATGTCACCTTGAGCGACTTTTGCGATTCCGCAGTAAAACTTGTTGACGATCGTCGGGCCGATGGTTACCTTGCCGGCCCGTTCGCGTTCCAGAGTAGCTCAATGGTAGAGCACGCGGCTGTTAACCGTGTGGTTGTAGGTTCGAGCCCTACCTCTGGAGCCATCTTCGTAAGTCGTTGGAGGACAACGACTGGCTGCCAAAAGGAAGGGTCAATAAAGCCCAACTGTCAGAGAAAGTGTCAGAAGAACGCGGGTTGCATGGCTACTCGGCCACTACTCCGCCAGTACTCCGGCACTACTCTCCCATTACTCACTAACCGGGCCGAATGCGCGTCTGTTATTCTCAAAACAGACGTATATGCGACAGCGTTTCTACCTCTTCAAACGTGGCGAAGTGTGGTATTTGCAGGACGGCCTGACGGGCAAGCAGCAGAGCCTCCAGACCCGCGACCGGATCGCGGCCGAGCGCCTCTGGCACGCCCGCAACGAGGCCACGGCCAGCCCGGGGATCAACCTCGCCCTGGCCCGCGTTTACCTTTCGGCCAACGATCCCCAAATGCTCGCCCGCACTTGGCAGACGGCGATCGAGGAGTTTTGCTCCCGCGGTCAGCCGCAAACGCAAGCCTTTCGCCGCCGCAAGCTGGGGCACCCCGCCTTTGCCTCCCTCCGGCCCAAGGCCCTGGTGGAAACGACGGCGGCCGATTTCCTGGCGGTGCTCAAGGGCGTCGGCGTGATGGGCGGCGCCTGTTTGCGCTCGGTGCATAATCTGGCCCTGGGCTTGGGCTGGCTGCCCGGCCCTGTCCTGGCACCCAAGCACTGGCCAACGCTGCAATTTCAGCCCAAACGTGGCCTCACCTGGGAGGAACACACGCAAATCCTGGCCGCCGAAAAGAATCCGGAACGCCGTCTGTTCTACGACTTGCTCTGGGAAACGGGCACCTCGCAATCGGACGCGGCCGCGCTGCACGCCGAGCGTATTGATTGGCCGAACCGGCTCTTGCGCTACTGCCGCATGAAAACCGGCACGCCGGCCTGTCTGGCGATCGGTCCCCGGCTGGAAGGCGTCTTGCGCGCGTTGCCGGCGCAAGGCCCGCTGTTCCCCACGCTGGGCGCGACGACCGTGAACGCACGCTCGGCCGAATTCTGGCGGCGCTGCAAGCTGCTGGGTATCAAAGGGGTGTCGCTGCACAGCTACCGCTATTCGTGGGCGGAGCGGGCGAAGACGGCCGGCTATCCAGAACGCTTCGCGCAGGAGGCGCTGGGGCACAACTCGAAAGCCGTGCATCGTGCCTACGCGCGGAACGCGCACGTCACCATGCCCTCGTTGGAGGAATACCAGAACCAGCGGGCGGTGAAGCAAGTGATCCCGCTGCCGCTCAAACGTGAGCCGACGCCCTTGCCGCACCTGCAAGGTGATCGGTCAACTGGCGAAACACCGACCGAAACACGCGCGTCTGAACTCCCTGCCCCAGCATCTGCACGGCCGTGGCGTAATGCCGGGTGAGCGGCGTGTGGCCGTGGAGGCGTTCGATCTCGGCTTGCCGCAGCAAGCGCAGGCCGAAGGGCGTCTGCACAAACGGCCCGGTGTTGATCTTGTGGTAGCTCTTGGGAAGCGTGGGCAGACGAAATTCGCTCCCGGCGATCTCCGTGAAGCCGAAGCCGTGGCTGGCGGCGCGGTATCAGGCAGCCGAGGTACTTCGCGATTGCGCCCGAGCGGTTGCAGGGACAGGAAGTTCACCGCTGAACTCCCCTCACGTTCAACACGGATGCACCCCATCGAGACGAATACTGCGGTTGTCGGTGCTTCGCCTGAATCACGCGCCGGCCGGGGCCGTAACTGGGCGTTTTGGCAGCGTTTTGCCCTTGAGGTCCGCCGCGGCGTTGCGCCCGGCCGGCGCGGTCAACCCGGCCGCCGCCGCCTCCGGTTCGCTGATCCACGAGTGAGCTTGGTCAGCGACCTTGCCCAGCAACAGCAAGTCATCGCGGCCAAACGAGCCGGTCGAACGCCACTCGCCTTCCTGACGGTAGAGCCGCTCGAAGGTCACGTTGTAGCGCACGCCGGCCTCCGTTTGGTTTTGCCAGATGGCGGCTTTGATGCCGCCGAGGCGGACTTCATGCACCGGCTGGTTCCGCGGTGCGGGTGTGGGTGAGTTTGCCATAATCAATCTCCTTGGAAGGAACGGCCGGGGACCACCGGCGCGTCAACGTTGTTTTACTTCTGCCGATTACCATGAATCACCCGGCGTTTGCAAGCGAGCCAACGCCGCACCCTCGAACCGTGCGAAAGCACAGTCCTATTACGGGCGTCGTTAACCAGTTGGCAAAAGGGTTGAAAAGTTAAATGGGTTGCATGGTTAAAAGGTCGTTCGTCCCCCATTTAACCTTTCAGCCCTTCAACCTTTTAACCAACCAGTTAATGCCGTTCTTATATCCGGGCCGCG
>CAINDV010000308.1 GCA_903847485.1 uncultured Verrucomicrobiota bacterium | reverse complement strand
CGGAATTTGGGCTAATAAGTGCCCAAACGAGGTGTGCGGAACGCCGCGCCGGGCAGTTCCGGGTCAACAAGGGCGTCCGCCGACCAGGCAGGGACGGCCCCGCCGTCTCGCGCCCCCTTTTCGGATAGGCTCCAGCTATTTAGGCCGAGTTCCTTAGTCGCTGGGACGAGGTTTTCGGCGCGACGCCGAAAACCACACGCCAGAGGCACGTGCTCCCCGTTGATTTCTGCGGCGTCCTTTTCCTTCTGAATTCGGGATTAGCAGCGGGTGAAAGGATTCTTATCCGGCTGACCCTTCGCGGCGGCGGGATCGCTGGGTATAAATGGATTGGCTTTGGCCGCCCTGGCCTTTTCGACTGGCGGAAGGAGGAATGGCGTGCAGAGCACGTAAAACCACGCGACAGCAAAGCTCAATCCCACGCTGAGGACGAGGTGAAGCAGGCTGAGCCAGCCGAAGCGGTAGCTCAGGAAACTGGCGGCCAACAACAGGGTGCCGGGCAGTTGGGCGGTGCCGGCCAGTTTCCAAGCGCCGGCCAGTCCCAACGAGCGGTTGGAAAGCAAGGCGAGAACCCAGGCGATCACGGCGTAAACCAACCCCAGCGTCCACCAAATAACCAGCAGCAGCAGGCCCATCGCGCCGCCCGCTCCGAGGACGAGAAAGGGTTCGCGGGCACCCCACCACGGCTCCAGTTCGGCGCGGTTGAGGGCGACGCTCCAGCCGGGCGGATAAGGTGCCTCCAGGTAGCCCAGGAGCGAAATGATCCAGATGTTCGTCTGGCCGAGTTCGATGGCCACGTCGGATTCCTGACCGAGTTCGCCGCTGTGGGCCGGGTCAATGGAGAACTTGAGGAAGCGCCCGCCGTCAAGGTCGGCGGGGACCGGCTCGGGCCATTCAAGTTGGCCGTGCTGGATCTGACCGTTCGCAGGTAGCGTGGCAATGGTTTCGCGGATCGTGGCGAACCAAGTGGTTTCGATCAGCAGGGCGAAGGCGGCCGCGACGACGGCGGCGAAGATCAATTGGGCGATGATGACGCGGCGCAGGGAGACGTGGGCAAACGCCGCCACCCCGCGAAGGGTTAGCGGCAACCAGGCCAGCAGGGGTTCATCAACACGGATGCGCATCCTTGGAGCAGCGCGGGCGGCGTTGCACGGCCCGCCGGGCGGGCGCTAACTGGTGGCGGAGGGCGGCGGCTCCGGCGGCTGGCCGGCACCGGGCCGGGCCGGCTGCGGGATCACCATCACGGGCACGGCGAAGCGCAGTTTCATCACGTCGTCCACGAGGATTTCCAGGAAATAGACGCCCGCCGTCTTGAATTCCACCTGCGGCAGGATGGTGACGTTCGTCGCGGTGAGGTAGGCGTCGCGCATCTGGAATTTTAACTCGCTCTTGCGCAGCACCGTCGTCTGGTCCGGCGCCATCAGTCGCACGGTTTCGGTGAACTGGCCGACGCCCGCCGCCCAGCGGTTGAAGAGGCCGAGCTTGAACGCCACGACCGGGACGTGCGGCACGCGCAGCACGTCCAGGACGCCGACGACGGTGAAAGTGCCGGCGGCTTCGGGACGGATGTCCTCGCACAGCAGCGAGCATTGGAGATCAGGTAGGATACGGGTGGCTTCCATAGAACTTAACAACCAAACTCAGCGACCGCCGCCGGAAACGCCCGGTGGCTGTAACTGTCGCTTTCAAAATTTTCCAAACCGTCCGACTGCCCGGCGGGGTGGCGGTTCGCGGCGGCGCATGGCCTTTGGCGCATCGTCATAGCATTTCGATGAGTTCGTCGGCCGTGATTTCGGTCTGGCGCAGAATCGCGCGCAACGTGCCTCGGTCAATTTGGCGGTGCTGGGGAACGACCGTCTGAGCGAAAGGGTCGTCGCGCCGCAAAATGATGTGGCTGCCGTGCTGCCGCTTGACTGTGAAACCGAGTTTTTGGAGCGCGCGGACAACATCGGGACCGGAAACCTGTGGGAGCTTGCTCATACGGCCAGCAGGAGCGCATCGAAATGCTCCTCTGGCACCGCGAGGCCGTCGTCCTGAAGGGAGAGCACGTAGCCCTCAATGGCTTCGCGCATGTTCGTAATGGCGGCCTCCCGGCTTTCGCCCTGAGAGACGCAACCGGGAAGACTCGGGCACTCGGCCACCCAGAAGCCGTCTTCCCCGGGATAAATGATCACCTGTCGCACAGCGGAAGAATACGGGGAACCTCTGACAAGCTCAACCCCAAGGATTCTCTATTTCACGAGCCGGGCAGAAGCGCCGAACCGCAGAATTGAGCGACACAGGTGGTTCAGGGCGTCTGCGTCGCAGGTTTCAGGAAACCCGGCGGGTTTCAACGTGAATAGCCGGGGGCAGCAGCCCACGGTGGGCCGGACGATGAGGCCGCCGGCCCTGAAGGGGCCGAACTCCTTGCCCACAGCGCCGTGGTTCGACCCTTGCAGGGTCGGAATTCCGTTTGAACTCGCCCACCGTGGGTTGCACCCACGGCTAATCACGTTCAAGCCCTGCGGGCTTGCCGGGCGACGGGATGGCCCGTCCTCCAAGATGCTGAGACGCGTCCGCCCGCCCGCCCCAACGGCGGTTGACTCCGGTGGCTTGTCAGGCCGCATCATTTGCTGACAAACCACAGAATTCCAGCAACCACAACGGCACAAGCCATAACGACGACTCCAAGGCACCCTTTGCCAGACGCGGGCGCCGTGAACTTCTCGGGCGATGCGGCGCGTAACTCCACCTCTAGCTTTTCGACCGCAGTTTTGGCATCCGCCAGTCTAGCGTCGGTGCCTTCGCGATAAAGCTTGATGGCCTCAATCTTCTGGCCACGGAACAGCGCCTCTCTGATGCGGGCCAATTTATCCTCTGGAATTGGTTTGTTCATGCGTGAGTGTGTTTGAGCGGCCTAACGAACTGAGCAACGCGGGCGGCCTAGCGCGTCTGCGTTGCAAGCTTCTCTCGAAACCCGGAGGGTTTCAACGTGAATAGCCGTGGGCGGCAGCCCACGGCGGGCCGGGCGAAAAGGCTGCCGGCCTTGGAAGGGCCGAACTCTCCGCCCGCCACCCACCATTCGACCCTTGCAGGGTCGGATCTTCGTTGGAACGTGACTACCGCAGGTTGCACCCACGGCTATTCACGTTCAAGCCCTACGGGCTTGCCGGTTGGCACAGCGAGTGTGCCTGTGCATGAAAGCTCAACGACCTGGCCCACGAGCGGCATGGACTGCAACCGAAGCGCGATGGCTGGGTTCGCGGCAACTCACGGTTAGGCACCGGTTGATACGAGTTGTTTGACTGCGGCTTCAAGGACGTTCGACTTCGGGAACAGTTGCGGACTGTAATACCACCAAGTGCCCTCGGCGGCAAACTTGACGACGCCCGCACCATCTTCCTTGCCAACCTCAAGCGGCAGCGTCCGTGTCCGCTCAAAGCGGGTTTGGATTATCCGCTTCTTGCTTCGGTTGCGTTCGTCGTCCAGAAGAACAAAAATCTGTCGTTGTGTCGCTAACAGCCAAGTGCGCTGCTTCGGAGTCTGGAGTATGAGCAATTCGCCGGTAACGGACTCTCCCGAATGCAACAACTCGGAACTGGAAACAATTACCCGGAGGCTGTGGGTAGTGAGGAAGCCGTCGGGGCCGAGTTCGAGAGCGTCGGCTCGCGGCGGCACGGCAGGTGTCTGCGCTGATTGAGGTGCAGGTGGTTGAAAGACCCACTCACTACCGGCAACCTTGAGCGATCCCAGCCGAGACAGTAACGCTGAAATCTGCGCGCCGAACAGGTGAATAACCCACAACAGAATGGCGGGCCAAATCAGGCTTTTGGCGAAGTCGATCAGCGCAGTTACCAGCTTGGTTGTGGATTCATCCATATTTGCGTGAGTCGTCGGCGTTTAACAGGTGGTTCAATCTGATTGTTGATTGCAACTTAGAAGCGGGATCTCTACCCCGCCACCATTTCCGCAGCGCGGACGGTGTTGAGCATGAGCATGGCGATGGTCATTGGGCCGACGCCGCCGGGGTTGGGCGTGAGGCGGCCGGCGACTGACTGGACGGCGGCGAAAGCCACGTCGCCGACGAGTCGGGTGCCGCTGGGGCTGGCCGGGTCGGCGATGCGGTTGACGCCTACGTCAATCACCGTCGCGCCGGGTTTCACCATGTCCGCTTGCACGAATTCCGGCACGCCCATCGCCGCGATGAGGATGTCCGCCCGCCGGCAATGCGCGGCGATGTCGCGCGTGGCGGAGTGGCAGAGGGTGACGGTGGCGTTGGCACCGGGGGCTTTCTGGCAGAGAATGGCGGCCATCGGCTTGCCCACGATGTTGCCGCGCCCGAGCACCACGACTTCCGCGCCGTCCGTCGGCACGCGGGAGCGCACCAGCAATTCTCGGATGCCCGCCGGGGTGCAGGGCTGGAAGCCGGTGGGGTCGCCGAGCATGAGTTTGCCGACGTTCACGGGATGAAAGCCGTCCACGTCCTTTTGCGGCAGGACGGAGGCGAAGACGATTTCCTGGCGGATGTGCTTGGGCAACGGCGCTTGCACGAGGATGCCATGCACGGAGGGGTTGGCGTTCAGTTCGGCCAGCAGCTCCAGGAGGTTGCTCTCGGAGGTGGCTTCGGGCAGGACGTGGGTGGCGGAGGTGATGCCGATTTGCGTGGCCATCTTCTCCTTGCGCCCGACATAGACGCGGGAGGCGGGGTCTTCGCCGACGCGCACAAAGGCGAGGCCGGGCCGGATGTCGCGGGCCGCGAGCGCCGCGACGCGGCCGAGTAGTTCGGTCTGGAGTTGGGCCGCGATGACGCGGCCGTCAATGAGGGTGGCCGTGGTCATTAGTCAACGGGTTGAATCTTCTGGACGATGAGGACGGGCGTGTTCGGCCAGCGTTCGTCAAGGCCTTCCTCGCCGGTGATGAGCACATGCTTGCCGTGGTAACGCTTCAGGTCCAGTTCCGCGCTCGGGCTGACGAGGTAGTTCATGGTGCGGCTTTGGTAAAGGTCGGCCAGTTCAAAGTAACCGGGCGCTTGAATGCTGGTGGTGCGGCGGACGTTGCCTTCGCGCTGGACGATGCGCTTGGGCAGCGGCTCCGGCTCCGGCTCCGGCGCAGGCGTCACGGCAACGGCCGGGGCGTTGGTGTCGGTGAGCACGACGGGCGGGTTGGTGTCGGTGAGCGCGGCGGGCACTGGTTCGACCGGCGTGTTCGTCACGATCGCGACGACCGGAGCGACGGGGGCCGGGGCTTCGGCGATGACTGCGACTGCCGGTGCAGCCGGGGCCGCTGCCGGCACATCCTGGGTAACGTATTCCGCAGCGACGAAGGCCGCAGCGTTGGTGGAGGACTCAATTTCCATCCACGCGCCTTTGGTAGCGATTTCGCTGAAAGCATCGCCGCGGTGCAGCCGGCCCACGACACTGTAATTCTCTCCAGGACCGGCGCGCAGGTTCAACTTGGCGGCGGCGACCGTCTTGTTGGTGAGGTTGACGAAGCCGGTGTGAACGAAGACGTGGGCGCTGCTTGGGTAAGTGATCTTGGCCCACTGCGCCGGCTCGTCTTCGAGCGTCGCCTTGAGCGTGACGATTTCGAGGACTATCACCGGCTCGCCGCGATGTAGGCGGGTGACGACCTCGCTGGCGATGGTGGCTTGGGCGCGAATGTTAATGTTGCTGCCCGCGATAGTGGCCGGTCCCGGCGTGAGGCTGGTGAGCTTCGCGAGCTTGGCCGGTTTCTTTTTTTTGGCGGCGGGTTTGGCGTAAGGGTGAATGGTGGCGACCGGCGCGGCCACCAGCACCGGCGCGGCGGCGGCCGGGGGCGGCGTGTTGGTAATCACCTGCGCCGCGAGCGGCGTGGCCAGCAATCCAGTCAATAACAGCAAGAGTCTCGATTTCATACGGGGGTGAGTAAAGATTTAATCTCGGAATCTGTCAATGTCCGCCACTCGGCCAGTTTGAGGGTGCCCAGTTTGAGACGGCCGATCTGGGTGCGCACCAGGCGCTTCACAAACAGCCCCAGCGTCTCAAACATGCGGCGCACCTCGCGGTTCTTGCCGTCGGCGAGTTCCAACTCCACCTGGCTCTTGCCGCCGTCGGTGCCCAGCAGCTTGGCGGTCTGGGCACGCAACCGTTCGCCGTCGCTGAAAATGCCGCGCGTCAGTTGAGCCAGGATTTCCGGGGTGACGCGCCCGGAAAGGGTGACGAGGTATTTCTTGCGAATGCCGTGGCGTGGATGCGTCAGGCGCAGGCTGAACTCGCCGTCATTGGTCAGCAGCAGCAACCCTTCGCTGTTAAAGTCCAACCGGCCAACCGGGTAAAGATGGCTCCATTCATCGGGCAGCAGCTCGCCGACGATGGGCCGGCCTTCCTCGTCGGCCCGGGAGCAGACGTAGCCGCGCGGCTTGTGCAGGGCGACGTAAAGCTTCTGCTGCGACTTCACCGCGCGGCCGTCCACCGTGACGCGGTCGCGGGCGGGAAAGACGCGGGTGCCCAACTCGCAAACCACGGCACCGTTGACGGCCACGCGGCCATCGCGGATGAACTGCTCGCCGGCACGGCGCGAGGCCACGCCCGCTTCCGCGAGGAATTTCTGGAGCCGCACCCCGGCCGCCGGCGCGGGGAGAGGGCGGCTGGCGGCGGGGCGCGGCGGCACGGCCGGGGCGCTGGGCGGGCGCGGCCCGGCAGACTGCCGCGGTGGAATCAAGAGACAGCGGGCTTGGTCTTGCGCAGACCGGTGATGCGGTCGCCCGCCTTCCACTCGCCGCGTTGCTTGAGGATTTCGACGCGCTCGAAGCGCTTCATGACGTTGCGCTTGGCACCCAAAGTGGAGCTGCTGCGCAGGCTGCGATGCTGTGACATAAAATAAAATCCGTGGCTGAATGCTGAATTGGTTGATCCGCTATTGAGGCAGCGGACACCCTATTTACCACAAAACGACCGCTCCTGACAATGGATTCTTTGCCGCGGCCACCGGGCAGACGCATCCCAAGGCCAACCAGCGAAGGAGCCAGGGTGCCCAGCCGGCACATTCTCCCCACTTTGGCAGCCATTCTCATGTTGGCTCCGTCACTCCCTGCCGGGTAAGGGTACCCGGCCTACATCCCCACAAAACCGCCCTCTTGTAAGGCCGGGTGCCCCGACCAGTCTGCCGTGCGGCACCGGCAGGGCCCGGCGGGTCAGGCTCAGCCCCTTTCCCGGCAGGTTCAAGCGTCTCGCTGCGGGGCGGGGAGGCTGACGGGAAGTCATTGTCTCCGCCCGCCGGTTTCCTAAACTGTCGGCGTGCATCCGAGTTTAATACAGGACATCGCGGTCTGTATCGGCGCCGCTTGGCTGATGGGCATGCTGGCGCAGTGGAGCCGCCAGCCCGTCCTGCTTGCCTATCTGGTGGGCGGGGTGGTCGTTGGTCCGTTGGGGCTGAAGCTGGTCCAGGACCGCGAATCCATTCGCACCATCTCGGAGTTGGGCTTGATGTTCCTGCTGTTCATGATCGGCCTGGAGATTGATTTGAAGAAAGTGCTTCGGGCTGGGCGGGCGATCCTCGTCACGGCGGCGGTGCAGATTTTGGGCGGGTGTTTGATCGGGCTGGCGCTGTTCTGGCTGCTGGGCTACGCGCTGGGGGCCGGCCAATGGGACGCGCTTTACCTGGCGGTGGCGGCGGCGCTCAGCAGCACGGTCATCATCGTCAAGGTGCTCTACGACAAGCGGGAACTGGACACGCTGGCGGGACGCATCACGCTGGGGATTCTGGTGTTGCAGGATTTGTTTGCCATCCTGTTTCTCGCGGTGCAGCCCAGTCTGGGAGCGTACCGGCCCTCGGTGCTGCTGTTGTCCCTGGGGCAGGCGGGGGTGTTACTGGCGGTGGCTATGGCGGTGAGCCGCTATGTGCTGCCGGCGGTGTTCAAGACGGTGGCGCGGGTGCCGGAACTTTTGCTGGTGGGGGCGCTGGCGTGGTGCTTCGTCATTGCCGAGTTGGCGCAGGCGCTGCATCTCTCGCGGGAAATGGGCGCGCTGGTGGCCGGCGTGGCGATTTCTACGTTCCCTTACGCGGTGGAGGTGATTTCCCGGGTGACGACGCTGCGGGATTTTTTCGTGACGCTGTTCTTCGTGAGCTTGGGGATGATGATTCCCCAGCCGAGCGGGGTGCTGCTGGCCGGGTGCCTGGGATTTTCGCTGGTGCTGCTGGCCAGCCGGTTGGGCACCGTGTTCACGCCGTTGTACCGGATGGGGATGGGCTTGCGGATGAGTCTGTTGCCGGCGCTTTACCTTTGTCAGGTGAGTGAATTTTCGCTGGTGATTCTCCAACTGGGCCGGCAGAGCGGACACATCAGCGAGGACACGGCGGGGCTGGGTTTCTATGCCTTCGTGCTGCTGGCGGCAATTTCGACCCGGGGCATGGCTAAATCCGATGCCACCGTCCAGGGTTACATCCGACGGTTGCGGGCGGCGGGGTTGAAGGATCTAGGCACCGAGGAGGGCCCGGCCGGCCAGCCAGTGGAGAGGGGCGAAGCGGTCGGCCCGCGCATTTTGATGTTGGGGTTTTATCAGACGGCCAGCGCCTTGCTGGAGGAGTTATCGCGCAACGCGCCGGAGTTGCTGCCGCACTTGGCGGTGGTGGACTACAATCCGGAGGTGCGGGTCCGCCTCCAGCAGCGGGGGGTGCGGGTGTTTTACGGGGACATCAGCCAGCCGGACACGCTGGTTTACGCCGGGGTGCCGGCGGCGGCGTTGTTGATCTGCACCATTCCGGACAGCCTGCTCAAAGGCACAAACAACATCCGGTTAGTGCGCCGGTTGCGGGAGTTGAACCCGCAGGCGCGGATCATCGCCGTAAGCGAATCGCTGGTGGGCGTGGCGGCGCTGCGGGCTGCGGGCGCGGATTATGTGAGCGTGCCGCGGTTGGCGGAGGCGGAGGCGTTGTGGCGGGTCGTGCAGGAGGCGGAGCGCGGCTCGCTGGAAACGGCGCGGGGTGCGGTGGAGCAGCGGTTGCAGGGGCGGCAGGAAATCGTTCCTTGAGGGACTGTGTGGGGGCTTAGCCAGCCGAGAGACTGGCCATGGCGGCCAACCGCTTTTCGGTTTGCGCGGACAGCCCGGAGAACAGGAGCGAAACACAGTAGCCGAGGTGGCGGTTGCCGGTGCAGGCGACCACGATGCCGGTGCAGGTGACTTCGCCACCGTCGGCCGGAGTTTGGATGGAGGCGGTCATCTCCGCCCAGACGGGGAAAGGTTCGGGACTCCGAAATTCCACGCCATTCTTGCTGATCAGCACGGCGTCGGAGGAAAGTGAGAGCCGGACTTGCCGGGGCTCAAGGGCCGCAGTTGTCTTCGGCGCGTGATCTGCCAGCGGCGATTTTCTTGCACTCATATAGGCTGGCAGGGTAACACGGACTCACCGGGAGTCAAACGGCTGGCTTACCATTCAATGATCGCCGCGCCCCAAGTAAGCCCGCCGCCGAAGACGACGAGGAGCACCAAGTCGCCACGCTGGATGCGACCGAGTTGGACCGCATCGTCCAGGGCGATGGCAACCGAGGCGGCGGAGGTGTTGCCGTAGCGATCCACGTTGACGAAGATTTGGTCGGGGCGCGCGCCCAGGCGTTCGCCGACGGCGTCAATGATCCGGCGATTGGCTTGGTGTGGGATGACGCATTTGATCTGGGCAATGCTCACCTCGCACCGGGACATGGCCTCCTTGGCCGCGGTGAGCATGGCTTGAACGGCAATCTTGAAAACTTCCTTCCCTTCCATGCGGATAAAATGCAGGCGCTGGTTGACCGACGCTACGGACGCCGGGCAGCGGCTGCCGCCTCCGGGAATGGTAAGCAGTTCCGACTTGGCACCGTCGGCACCCATCACGGCCGTCAGCAGGCCGTGCGCTTGCGGACGGTTCTGGAGGATGGCCGCGCCCGCACCGTCACCGAAGAGAATACAGGTGTTGCGGTCCTGCCAATCCACAATGCTGGAAAGTTTCTCCGCGCCGATTACGAGCACCGTGTCGTAGGTGCGGGACATGATGAACTGCTGGCCGACTTCCAACCCGTAGATGAACCCGGAGCAGGCACCTACGAGATCAAACCCCGCCGCCCGCTTGGCACCGATCTTCCGTTGCACCAGACAGGCGGTGGCGGGAAAAATCATGTCCGGCGTCACCGTCGCCACGATGATAAGATCAATCTGGTCGGGCGTAATTCCCGCCTGTTTCATGGCCCGCAGCGCCGCCTTGGAGGCCAGATCGGAAGTAAATTCATCCGCCGCCGCGATATGCCGTTCGCGAATGCCGGTCCGGCTGAAAATCCATTCGTCGCTGGTGTGAACGAGCTTCTCGAGGTCGGCGTTGGTCAAGATTTTGTGCGGCACGTAGGAGCCAACGCCGACGATGGAGCAAGTGCGGCCCTGAAAATTGTAGCGGGCGCGGGGATTCTTGAATTTACCGGAGGGTGTCGGACTCATGCGGGGGCGGTGCCGGGCACCTTGGCCGCAGCGAGCCGTTCGTTGGCCTGGGCAATCTCGCGGCAGATCAGGTCGTTGACGTGGTGGTGGACGGTTGCGCTGCTGACGCGCACGGCGTTCATAATGGCGTGTTCGCGCGCGGAGCCGTGGCAGATCATGACATTTCCCCGGAGGCCGAGCAGCGGAGCGCCGCCGTGGACATCCGGGTCCACGCGCCGTTTGATCGCGCGCAAAGCGCCCCGGACGAGCAGGGCGCCGAGCCTCCGCTTGAGGTTCATCTTCATCTCGCGTTTGATCCAGGCGAAGATGCCCATCGCCAGACCTTCACAGGTCTTGAGCACGATGTTGCCGACGAAACCGTCGCAGACGACAACGTCCACGCGGTTGGTGAAGAGGTCGTGGCCTTCGACATTGCCGACGAAATTTATGTCAATCTGCTTGCACAGCTTGAAGGCCTCCAAAGTGAGGTCGTTGCCCTTGATGTCTTCGGTGCCGACGTTGAGGAGGCCGACCCGGGGACGCTGGTAGCCGAGGATTTCCCGCGAATAGACGCTGCCCATGATGGCGTATTGAGCCAGGTGGAGCGGGCGGCACTCGACGTTGGCACCGGAATCCAGTAGCACAAAGCTATTGTCCGGCGCGGGGATGACGGTGGCGATGCCCGGGCGGTCCACGCCCGGCAGGGGACGAAGCTTGATCGTGGAGGCGGCCACTACGCCCCCGGTGTTGCCGGGTGAAATCATCGCCTCGGCCTTGCCGTCCTTGACCAGTTCCACTGCGCGAGCAATGGAACAATCCTTTTTCCGGCGCAGCCCGTCCACGGGCTTGTCTTCCATGGACAGAACTTCGCTCGCATGAACCACCTCCACCCGGGGGTCGTTCAGACGGGCTGCCGCCAGGGCGGGGCGGATTTGCTCCTGCCGGCCGACGAGATAGATATGGGTGATCTTACGGTCGGCTGCCAAGGCTTGGCGCACGCCTTCTACCACCACGCCACACCCGTGGTCGCCGCCCATGACATCCACTACGATCCGCATAGGAGCGCGAGGCTGCCCGCAGATTCCCGGATGGGGATCAGGCTCCGGCGGTGACGGTACGCACCTGCCGGCCTTTGTAGTAGCCGCACGCCGGGCAAACGCGGTGCGGCAGGGCCGGCTCGCCGCATTGGGAACACTTGCCGAGCTGGGGAAGCTTCAGCACGCTGTTATACGCCCGGCGCATGCGCTGGCGACTGTGGGACGGTTTTCTTTTCGGAACACCCATAAAGGCTTAAAGTTTTAATTTGCTTAACTCTTCCCACGGTGACGGCTTGCCGCCGGCCGGGCCGGCCGCCTCTCGGGCTTTGGGTCGCTTACCCGCCCGGAGGGGCAAACCGCTACAGTCCGGCTGGCAAACCGGGTGTGGCGGGAACTCCAAGAGAATATGTTCGCGCAGGTGAGGCGTCAAGTCCACGCATTCCCCGACGGTCTCGACTTTGTCCTCCCCATCGAGGGACAGGATGCAGACATGCCCCTCCAGTTTGATGGTGTAAGTCAGCGGTTTCAGGCAGCGGACACAGGTGCAGTCCAGCACCATTTCCAACTTGCCTACCACCAGCAAGTTCTCCCCGGCGAGGTCCACCGTCAGGTCGTAGCGCAACGGCTGATTGGCCTGGACCATTTCGTCCGGGTGCTCGATGGCCAGTTCCGCAGGCGTCAGTTCGCCTTTGAAAACGAGGTCGCGCGTCTCGACGTGGCGCAGATTGACCAAGATAGACATTCAGTGTTTCCTCCGAATCGGGCCGAAGCGCGCCGCCAGCGCCCCGAGCACTGCTGTGGGCACAAACGGGGTGACGTCGCCGCCCAGTCGCGCGATCTCCTTGACCATGCTGGAGCTGAGAAACGTGTAGGTGTCCTTGGGCATCATCAGGATGGTCTCGAAGTCTTCGCTCATCTTGCGGTTGATCAGCGCGAGCTGAAATTCAAACTCAAAGTCCGAGACGGCGCGCAACCCGCGCAGCACGGCCTGGGCTCCGCGCTCCTCGACATACGAGATCAACAGTCCCTCGAAGTGGTCCACTTCCACGTTGGGCAGGTGCCCGATCGAACGCCGGACCAAGTCCAGCCGCTCGTCCAGACTCAGGAGCGGCTGTTTGCCCTCGCTTAGGGCGACGGCCATAATCACCCGGTCGAACAACTTGGCTGCGCGTTGGGCCACGTCCAAGTGCCCATTCGTGATAGGATCAAAGCTGCCGGGATAAATCACCGTTCGCATGGGGACAACGTAGCAGGGGCCAGCCCGAAAACTAGGAAGAAAGGGCCGACGATGGAGGGCGCGCTCCGTGTGTCTGTAGTGGGGAGGGACGATCAAACTTGGACGGGAGCAGGGTTTTGAAGTGCGAAGTCCGAAGTGCGAAGTCCGAAGTCCGAGAGGTCCGGGCAATCCATCGCCCGCAAGTGTTTCAGGCGTGGCGTTTCGGACTTCGGACTTCGGACTTCGACCTTCATCCCAACGCCTGTTTCAGCGCATCCTTCGCCCCCTCCTCCTTCCACGGCACCTCGTAGCACACCAGCGCCTCGCGGATGCCTTTGACGGCCGTCGGGGCGAGGCGAAGGCAGCGGGCGGCGAGGGCGGGCGCGTCGCGCTCCAGGTGTTTGAAGGTGGTTTCGCCAATGACGATGCGGCCCCGGCCCGACACACTTTCCAGCCGGCTGGCTAGATTCACCTCTCGACCAAACACCGTGTAGTTGAGGATGTGGGCGTCCGATCCCATCATCCCGACAATGGCGACGCCGGTGTTGATGCCACTGCCCAGACTGAGCAACGGCAAGGGCGGCAGCGACGGACTCGCCGCGGCCCGGTGTTGGTTTTCCTCGGCCCGCAGGCGATTCAACTTGGCGATGGCGCGTTGGGCGTCAATGGCCGCCTGCACGGCCGCCAGCGCGTGCTGCGGATTCGGCGTCGGCGCGCCCCAAAACGCCATGACGCAGTCGCCGATGTACTTGTCCAGCGTGCCGGTGTGCTGCTTCACCCGGTCGGCGACGACTGACAGGTAGAGGTTCACCGTCAGCAACGTTTCCCGCGCCTGCTCATCGAGAAACGTGGTGGCGGCTGGAGCGGATAATCTGTTTTCACGGATGTGCTGTTCAGCGGTTTCACGGTTGCGGTCGGTCAGATCGGTGAAGCCACGCACGTCGGAGAACATGACGGTGATTTCCCGGTGGGCACCGTCAAACGACGACAATTTGTCGGCACGAAGCAGTTCCTGCACGATGTCCGGGGAAACCACCTTGGCGAAAAACGAGCGGACTCGGCGCTTCTCCCGTTCCTCGAAGACCACGCGGTAACTCACGAGGCAGACATGCTGCACCATGATGGCGACACCCACCGGCAAGATGAGGGGCACCCAAATCCGCCAGCGCACGTAAAGCCAGGCCGCGATTCCGCAGTAAATTCCGCCCAACGCCAGCACGGCGATTGCGGCGGTAAGCGCCCGCAACCGCCACGTCAGCAGCGCCGTGAGCGCGCCCACCACGGCGATGATGGCCAGGTTCACCGCCAGCGGCGTGCGCTGGATAAACCGGCCGGTCAGCAAAGAGTTGGCGATGTTCCAATGTTCACTGACCAGCAGGGTATCCTTCTCCAGCGGGGTCGAGCCGCGATCGGTCAGGTCGTTCCCCGTGGCGCTCGACCCGACCAGCACCAACCGCCCCTGCCAGAGGTTGGTCAGCCCGTTGGTTTCACCCGCGGCCCGCGCCAGATGCTGATCCAGCAGGCTGTGGATGGGTTCAAACAGGAGCCGCGAATCGGTGGTGGAAAGGCTCCAGTCAATGTTGAAAGCCCCGTCGGCATCCAACGGAATGGTGCGGCTCACGCCGTTGGTTCCGGAGAGGCGGAGTTCTTGACGGTGCTCGTCCACCTGCGCCTGCGTCAGGTCCAGGCCAAGTTCCACCGCGGCCAGGACGATCCCCATGTGCCAGATGCGCTCATCCGCAAAGGGTTTCGCCTTCGCGGGCCAGCCGGCAGGAAGTTTGTCGCCCAAGAAGTCAGCCAGATTGAAACAGCCATTCGTATCCAGAAGAACGTGGACCGCCTTGCCGTCCGCGGGGGAAAGAATGATCTCGTTGGTGCTGACCCGGGCGAGTTTGAGGTTGATGCCATAATCCGTCTCTGCTTGGAGAAATATCCGATGCCACCGGCGGTAGTCCTTGAATGGCCTGGCCCGGCGCAGCACGCCGTCGCGATCACGGTCCGCCGACACATCGCCAATCGCGGCCGCGTTGGTCGCAAACAAGTCTGCAGGCGGGGCGTCCTTTTCCGCGGCGAGAATCCCGGTGCCCGCCTGATGCAACTGCCAGGCAAGGTAGTCGTCGGACTCCATGAGCACATTCGCGCCGACTTGCGTGACCGGCTGCGGTGGAGTTAGCGAGGCGAGAAATTGCGCGGCGTTCATCGCGGCTTCCGCTCCGACGACTTGCACCGGCGCGTGGTCTGGCCTTAACCCGGTCAGCAGGATGTCAAAACCCACAGCTTTAGCCCCCTGCGTCGACAACTCCTCCAAAGCGCGACCGTAAATATTGCGAGGCCAGTAAAGCCCGCAGCGCAGCGGGTGGGACGGGGCGGCGAGCCGGGCAATGCTCTCGTCGCTCATGAAAACGAAACCCAGGTTCGTGGCCCCCGCCGACGGAAAACCTCGAGCCCAACGAACGCGCCAGTCGTAGGTTTGCGCCTCCAACGATTCGATGGAAGGAAACCGCAGCGATTGGAGAAAGCAGACCGCGAGCGTCACCGCCGTGGCGACTAAAGTCGGGAGTTGTCGGAGGACGAAGGTTGCTTTCATCCCATAAAAAAACCAGAGCAGCCGAAGCTGCTCTGGTCAAATGTTTAGACGGCGAGGTGGCAACCTGGACGGCTGCGCGGCTCGAACATGAGCCTACTTACTCGTCGTAGGCTGAACCTGTATGCCGGAAGAACCCTGGCCACCCGTCGTGGGCGAAACCCACACTTGCGTGTTGTCAATGGCGTAGTCCGTGGGTGCGCTGTAAACCGGATAACCCATATTAGCCAAAACCTGTTCCAGACTGCTCCCCTCCTCAACGGTGATGGGAGTAGGCTGCCCCCCCGTGTTCGGGTTGTAAGAGCTCCCAGCCGGCACCAACATTGTGGCGATGGTTCCGTCGGGTTTGGTCGTGGTGACGTACGCCGACCCGCTCAGGACATAGACCGTCCCGTCCGTGCTGACTGAGTAGGTGGTCCCACGAATCGCAGCAACACCGTCTGGAAGCTTGATCTCATACTTGGAGGCACCAGCTACCTTCTTGGTCGTGCCGAAGATGGTGCCTTTCTTAAGGTCGAGCTGCGTGTCCTGCACCACATCGGCCCCGGTATGCACCGTGGTGAGCTTGTCAATGCCGAGGACGGTGTTCTCCTGGATGCGGACGATGCTTCCAGACTGGCTGGGGGCGGCCGGTGGCGGATTGTAGATGCGCCCGGATCCGAGGACAAAGCCACCACCGCCGACGGCTGAATTCAGAACCGTCTCCACCGTGCCGTCGAGCAGCAGATCCAGCATGGATCCCGACGCCGTCTGCACCACACTGCCGGGCGGAACGACGTCGCCCGCCTTCAGCGGTTGCCAACTGCCGCCGCCAACCTGATACCGAGCGTCGCCCTTCACGCCGATCACTTTGGCGTTCCTATTCTCAGCCCAAGCCGAGGTGGCGACTGCCAAAGCGACGGCAACCAAACCCGCCTTACTGACGATGCACATTCCGTTACGTTCAATTTTCATAAGCTTTTAATGATTCTTGTTTCCTGATCGTTGAGACGCGATGACTTTACGCGGGACACCGCAATTGTCAACCCCATATTTTCGATAGGCACAAGTTTTTTCTGCCCGCCGCCGGCCCGGCTCCGAGTTCAGGACGGCAGCCGGCGCCTCCGGCATGACGCGGACCAGCATGGTGCCGCATGATCCTTGTGCCCACCTGCGTCGCGCCCAGCGCCATCCACGGTTTCATCAGCCGCCGGTCGCCGGTTCAATCCATACCCTTGTAGCAAGCTGGCAAATAATGGGGATCCAGCGTTTTGAAAGGTGTGCAATCGCGTTTGCAGTCGACTGGGCGCAACCCTAGTGCCACAGCGCAACGCATGAAAGACCACCCGCCACGCAAGCGTCCCGGCTTCGCCTACAGCGACATCCTTGGCGAGCTTCAAACCCGTCCGCCGTATTTTCTCGGCTGTGTGTTTTCCTTGATCGCCCAATGGGGGAATGGCGCTTACTTAAGGGATTTCCCCATAGTAACCTCGTATTTATTGCCTGCTTTGGCATTTTGCGGATCGAAATCGTCATTCGTCCAAGTTCGCTCGAATTTGAGAACATCAATGAATACAGGGACATCGTCAAAACGGATTCAATGACTTTGTAAATTACTCGGCACGTAACCCATTTATGTTGTGAGTTGTATGCACTAAGTAAGTGCCATTCCCCAATGGGGGAGCGCACGGCAAGCCAGCAGTTCTCATTTTGGGTTCCTCGCTGTTTTGAGTGGAATCGGTGGAATGGCGGGGAACCCGGAGGACGTCGCGGTGTCCCGTCAGGGCCGGGCCCCTTGAAAATAGCCCAGCGATTCTTCGCTGGGTTGGGCGGCAGTGCCGGAGCGAGTCCCGGAGGGACGAAAGAACGGATCATTCCCGGAGTTTGTTCCAGGCGGCGAAATCGAGTATCTCCGTAGCGCCTATGAGTCAAAGCTTGCTCTATCGCGCCTTCGGGGTTCGGGAAGGCTACGAATATGTCCGCCCCGACTACCGAGCCGGGACCGTCCAGTTCTACCTGACGGTGAAGGCCGAGTTCTTTGTCTGCCCGGCCTGCCAGAGTGCCCACGCCATTCGCAAAGGTGCCCGGGCGCGCTCCCTCCAGACGCTGCCCAGCGGCCTGAAGCCGGTCTTGCTGGTGACCGAAGTGCCCAAGTGTGAGTGCATGGACTGCGGGACCAAGTTCGAACTCGCCCCCCTTTTGCCCCGGCGTATGTCCACTACCCCGAGCAGCTCGCCGCCTACGTCAACACGCGCCGCCGGGTGATGCCCTTAGCGACGTGGCGGCAGTGACGTCGCTGAGCTGGAACACGGTCAAGGACATCGTCCAAGCGCGGCTCCAAAAGGACTATGGCCACCTCCCCCTGCGCGACCTGAAACGGCTGGCCATTGATGATCTCTACGTGGGTAGACGAAAGCAGTATTACACGGTGGTGTTGGACCTGGAGAGCGGGCGGATCGTAGGGGTGAGCCGGGGGCGCGGCCAGGCCGCTTAACCGCGGCTCTTGGCGGCATTTGCGGCTGAGCAAGGCGAAGATCGAAGCAGTCGCGATGGACCTGAGCGGAGCCTATTGGGCAGTGGTGGTGGCCGCGTTGCCCAAGGCCAAAGTGGTGTTTGACCGCTGCCACATTATCAAGTTGATGAACGAGAAACTCGACGCCTGGCGCCGGGCGTTGGTGCGGGAAGCCGCAGGCCCGCTGAAGCTGGTGAGCGAAGGCACGCGCTACCTGCCACTGATGCGTGGAAACAACCTGAAGGAGGAGCAATGGCCCAAGCTGGAAAAGGCCTTGGAACTCAACGCGCCGCTGTCCATGGCTTGGCATCTCAAAGAGGAACTAACGCTCCTGTGGGAACAGCCATCCTATCAGGCCATGGAGCAGTTCCTGCGGCAGTGGTGCGCGCGGGCGCTGGCCACGGGCATCAAGCAATTAGTGCCGATGGCCAAGACGCTGGTGACCCATTGGACCGGGCTGCTCAACTGGTGGGCGCACCCGATCAACAGCGGGAAAATGGAAGGGACGAACAACAAAATCAAAACCCTGACCCGCCAAGCCTAGGGTTATCGGGACGAGGATTTCTTCATCCTGAAACTCCTCGGCTTGCCTGAGTCCAGGAACAAACATCTCGGATGAACCCATCTTTCTTTCGCGGAGTAGAGCGTAAAACATAAGCTGGGGACAGGATGCCAAAGGGAGGGTGGTAGTCCGCAAGAGGGTAGGTCTTCACTCCACGGAAAAACGGCCAATGCGCTGATAATAACCTCGGATTCATTGGCGAATTCGGATGGTACCTCCCGGAAATAGTCAAAAGGCCATCCAAGTATCGAAAGTCGCGCTAACTGGCGAGCCCTAACGAGTCAGCATGAACGAAACTCGCAGCAGGCGGGGGAACCGCAGCAGCACCGCCAAGCAGAGGCGTTTCGCGATGGGGTGGAACAGGGCGCGGTGCAGCCGGCCCGCGTGCCGCAGGCGCTGTCGGAAGCGCCGTCGGCATGCGCGCGCGATCCCGCTGCGCGCCTCCTCCCAGGTGCGCTCTCCCCGGCTGTAGCGGATCAGCGGCTCCACGGCCAGCTCCGCCGATTCAAAGGCCATGGACATCCCGTTGCCGGTAATCGGCGGAATCATCGTGAGCGTGTCACCAAGAGCGCATTCGTCCGGCTCGTCCGCACCGTATGGCGCTACGCACAGTCCGGCGACCGAGCAGAAGGAAGCATCGTCGAACACGGCACCGCCCAGACGCGCGCGGAGTTCGGAACCCGGCTCGCCCCGCAGCATTTCCTGCCATTGTAGCGCCAGTCGCGGCAGGGGCGTTCGGGTGCGAAACAGGCCGCAGGCGTTGCACTCGCCGTTCAACTGGCATAAACCCACATAGCCGTCGATCCCGAGGTGCATCTCCAAGTCGGCCTTCAGCGCGACACCCCGCGCATGGACCTTCAATCCGAACCAACGCCAGCCTTGCACGGTAGTTTGGACGCGCCGCCCCGTTGCGCGCACGATGCCCTCGTCGTCATAGCCCTGGCTCCATCGCTCCCGGAGCCGAAGTTCCCCACCGAGCCGGCGAAACTCCTGCGCGAGCAGATCATCGAGGACATACCGTGAAACGCACAACGCTGGCTGGGGAAGGCGCTGCTGAACTGGCCGCCGGCCCTGAACATAGAACGCCGCAGTGTGCGCCCAGCGTCCACCGGCCTGAAGCAACTGCTGCTGTAAGGTGAGCCGCTCCAGCACTTCCAGTCCACGGCCGTTGATAAATTCGCCGCAGACTCGATGCCGCGGGTAGCTTGCGGCCTCCACCACAGTGACCGGGATCCGCCGCTGCCGTAGCTCGAGGCCGAGGGCCAGGCCGGCCAGGCCACCGCCTACGATGAGAATGGGTTTCAGGTCAGGCATGCCGTCCTTTTCCGCCGCCAGCGTGGCGAGCCTGAAACAGGTGGCTGAACAGCCCTGCGGGTCTTTCATTCAGTTGCCCGCCGCCGCCCTTCGGCCACAAGTCCGACACCTCGCATCCACAAAAGCCCGCCCGGACACTAATAATCGCGTCGTGCCGCGTAACCTGGTTGCATCCGATCAGCCCCAGGCACCGCGCCCCCAAGAGAGCCAACCGGGAGCGCTCTGGCTCGCAAGCCAGGAACAACAAGGCGGCGCGCTTGGCCGCGTGCTCCAGCAGAAGCCCCAAGGTCTCCGCGGCTAAGTGATGGAGAAACAGATTGGACAAAAGCACATCAGATTTACCGCCGGGGTCAACGCGCAGCCATTCGAACACATCGGCCTGAACGGCTTGAATGGTCCAGCCCAGGCGCGCAAAGCCTTGTTGCGTTTGGGGGGACAGGAGCGCCAGGCGATCCACTGTCACCGCTTCCACCTTTGGCCAGCGGGCGTGCAGTCGCCGGGCCACTTGGAGCAGAAAGGTTCCATCACCAGCGCCCCATTCGACCAGCCGTCCAGGCGGCTCTCGCAGGGGAGCGCGCTCCAAGGCCTGGGCGACTTTGCGGACGTTTCCCATCCATGCGTTCACTCTTTGCAGATCGCGCCGGGAGCGTTGGGCCCGTGCATCGGCAGGATCCAGTTCATCCAACCATTCAGGTTGAACAACGCGGGAACCCAGGCTCCCCGGTCTGCCCATGCTGATAAATCGCTTCATGCCTTTTGAACCAAGGTCGGTGGCCTGTCAGGGGCGAACTTCGTTTCGTTTTCCGGCGCTTCTCGTAGCTCAGTCCACCAAGAGCAAAGCACCATGACCGCTGAAGCCAGCGCCGAACGAGGCCAGCCACCAATAACCGCTGGCGGCGTGATCCGCCAGCGCGGCTTCCAGCGTGAACAGCACACTCGCGCTGCTGACATTCCCGTACTCGCGCAGCACCGCCGCACTCCATCGCAAGTCCGCTTCGCTCAGGCCGAGGCGCTCCCGGAGAGCGACCAGCACGTCGCGTCCGCCCGCGTGCAGGATCCATCCAGTAAGTTCAGCGCGCCGCACGCCCGCCTTGCGCAACGCTCCGGTGAGCAATGCCTCGGCGTGCCTGGCCGCCAACGCGGGCACTTCCCGCCCTAGGATGTTTCGCAACATACCTCCGCGCGCCTCGAAACGCAGGCACTCCCTGTCCGCTGGGCTGTGGACGCTTTCCGCCGCTTTCCATTCGACGCGCCGGTGGGTTGGATGCGGATCCTGGGACAGCACTGCCGCAGCGGCGCCATCCCCAAAGAGACAGGCACTGACCAGCACACCGGGGTCGTCATCCAGGAAGAAGGCCGCGCTACACACTTCGACGCACACTGACAGCGCTTTCCCGCACTGCCCGGAACCTAGCAGCGCACTGGCGGTGCGCAGGTTCGGCACCGCAGCTCCGCAGCCTTGGCCGACCAGGTCCAAAGCCAGCACGTCGGCCCGCAGCCCCAGTCGCTCCCCCACGTAACTCGTGAGACCGGGACACAGATAGCCCGTGCAGGTGGTGACGAGCAAGGCATTGATCTCCTCCGGCTTCGTGTCGGCCCGATGCAGCGCCACTTCCGCCGCCTGTGTGGCGAGCATCGGCGCGTGCTTTGCGAAGCGCGCGTTCAGCGTGTCGGGCGTCAGCTCAAACGCCTCGCTGAGCGGAGCCAGGACCAGATGACGCGAGGCGATCCCGCTGTCGCCGAGCAGCACTTGCTTGAGAATGGCGCGGGAGCGCGACGCCAGGGTGGCAAACTGCGGTGCCGCCCGAAGCGCCTCCCAACATTCTGCCTGGGAGTACCGCTGCGAGGGAGCCGCCGTGCCCAAGCCAATAACGTACATTGCGTAGAATGCCGCGAACAGGTTCTTAATAACAAGCACCAAACGCCGGCTCATGGCCGCACCTGCACACGGTAGAACCGATTGGTTGCGGTGAGGCTATCCGTCTTTGCAGCGGTGCTGCTGTTAGCCGTTACATCCCCGCTGAGGTCGGTCCAGTTGGTCGTGTTCAAATCCGATTGGTACTGCACGCGATAGATGCCATTGCTGACTGCGCTCCAGGTAATCACGACAGTGGTTGAGTCCATGATTGTTAGTGGTAGCAGCACTGGGACCGCCGCGGTAATGCTCAACGTACCAGTGTTGAAGGCAAGCGCGTAGTTACCGCTGGTGAGGCCGCTGGGGGTGATGGGATAACTCCCGACGATCTCGCCAGGAGCGCGGGCAAAGGCCAGTGTGCCGCCCAACACTGCCGCGGTTTCGCTATTGACGAACCCGGCATAGGTCACCGTGAACTCCGGGTCAGCCGCACCGTAGCTCTTGGTCTGGGCGTCGGCGGTGACGGACAGCGCCGCCTTGGTGATGCTCAACGTGCCGGTGTTGAAGGTTAGCGCGTAGTTGCCACTGGTCAGGCCGCTGGGCGTGATTAGATAGTTGGCGACGTTCTCGCCAGGGGCGCGGGCAAAGGCCAGCGTACCGCCCAGCACCGCCGGGGTCTCGCTGTTGACGAAGCCGGCATAGGTCACCGTGAACGCCGGGTCAGCCGCACCGTAGCTCTTGGTCTGGGCGTCGGCAGTCACGGCCAAGGCCGCCGGGTTGATGGTGAGGGTGAAAGTATTGGTGACTGTCAGATTTGGGATCCCGTTGTCGGTGGCGGCTACTGCCACGGGGAAAACCCCGGCCTGAGTCGGTGTGCCGGAGAATGTCCGCGTGGCCTCAACGAAGAGGATGCCCGGGGGCATCCCCGACGCCGTGTAACTAAGCGGGTTGGTGTCCGGGTCAGAGAAGGTATTGGCGGGAAACTGGAAATTGAGGGAGTCCCCGTAGGTGAGGGGATCTGGATCAACGATCGGGTTCGCCACCACCGGCTTAAGGTTGGTGACCTTGAGCGTCGCGGTGGTCAGGTCGTAGCTCACTTCGAGGCCGATGTCATTGGAGGGATAATTGAAAATGGTGAACGCGCCTGCGCGATGGAGCGCGGTCAAGAAGGTGAACGCCGCCCCGTTCGTTGGCGAAAAACCATTGGTGAGTGTGACGTTGAGCGTGCCGCTAAGTGCCGCCACCCCGCCCGCCCCGCCTCCGGTGACTGTGATCAGATCAAAATTTGTTCCAGGCGAATAGCCACCTAACTCAATGTTCAACACGCCGGAACCGGTCTGCTGGTAATTCCCCGCAACCGCCAACTCGCCCAGCGGAAGCCCCGGGCTAAGAGCGCCCGAATTGACCACGTTCAGAGTATTGGCCACTGTCACCAGACCAGTGCCAACCAAGGAGCCGCCCAAGAGTTGGAGCGGTTGGGCTTGCGCCGTCAAATTACCACCGTCGAGCAACGTCAAACCGGCGGTTTGCTGATTGATCGCGTAGCGCAAGGTGTTAGTTTGCACCCCCACCGTCCCGGTGTTGATGAACTGGAAGTCTATGGAGGTAGCTCCCAAGGCCGCTGTGCCCCCCGTTTTCTTAAAGACTCCGTCGTTGATAAAGAGAGGCGTTGTCCCTCCGCCGGTGCCCAAGTTGCCATCGAAGGTGTTGATAAAGGTGGCACCAAACAGATTGCTGAACACGGCTCCGGTGGCTCCCGTAAGATTACCCAGGCTCCAGATGGCCGTCCCCGAATTCACCAGCTTGCCCCCGTTAAGCGTACCGCCGCCGTTGATGTTAAGTCCGCCGTTGGCAGTGACCAGCGCGTTAGTAAGAGTGCCGCCGCCCAAGGTGAGCAATCCGGTGACTGTCACGGGGCTGGTTCCCCCGAGCGTGCCGGCGGCAAGATTTACCACGGCCACGGGGCCGGCACTGTTGAAGTTGAGAGTGCCGCCGCCAATACTCAGCGTCGTGCCCGTCACATTGCAACCGGCCGTCAGAGTGGCGACCCCGGCGGTGACATTCAACTTGGAGCCGGTCACCTCGAAAGTGCCGCTGGCGTTGAGCGTGGTGGCGTTGCCGCTGACGGCCATAACCCCGGCACCGGTAACCAAGGAGTCGGGGGCCAATAGATGACTGCCCCCGCCGAAATTCAACGTGGCTCCCGGAGCGTTGCTGAAGGTGCCGGTGTGATTGCCGCCACCATCGAGGCTTAGCGTTCCCGCCAGCGTCTGGAGAAGGCCACTGTTATTGAAAGGCGAGTTGACATTGGCGCTGGCCGGCCCGGCAGTCTTACGGAAGAGACCGGCATTGTTGAAGGTCGCCGGCGCGGTGGCCACACTAAGGCGACTGTCGAAGGTGACATCGAAGGTGCCACCGGCCAGATTGTTGATCACGGCACCGCTGCCGGCGGTGAAGTTGCCGGAGTCCCAGGAGGCATGGCCGGCGTTGTTCAATGTCCGCGTGGTTAGAGTCACCCCGCCATTGATGGTCAGCACGCCGCCGCTGCCGATGCTCGTCACCCCCGCGCCGCTCAGGGTGCCACTGGCCCAGTTCAGCGTGCCGTTCACCGTGAGGTTGCCCGCGCCAGTCACCGTGCTATTGCCCACTGTCAGCACCAGATAGCCGTTCGCGTTGACCACACTCGCGCCGTTCAGAGTCAGGATGGAGCGTCCGAGCGAAAGGGTTTGCGCGCCGCTGGCACTGCCGAGCGTCAGGCTGGCGACCGTGGGATTCACCGCATCTGGGACCGACACCGTATAGGTGGTGTTATTGGTGATGAAGACGTTGTCGGCCGCGGCCGGCACCTGATTGGGACTCCAGTTGAGGGCATCATTCCATAGACCGGTGCCGCCGGTCCACACGCGGTCGGCGGCGTGCAGCGTGGTCGCCGCCAACAGGGTCGCGCCGACGATTACCGGCCACTTCAGAGTTACTGTTTTCATGAGTTGCTTGTTAAATTGTGCCATCAGAGCCGGCCCGATTCCGAGCACGCTCACTGGTGAGAGGATTCAACAAGGGCTTTGGTTCCCGAAAATCTTCAACGCCGTGGAAGCCCGCGTTGTGGACCGCCCCCGGGACAAGGGTCAAACCAGGATTCGGCCCCCTTTACCTTTACCGCCGACAATCGTTTGGCATGGTCGCGCCATGCCACCATGATCGGTAAGAGCATCAATAGCCGCGGCCCGGCAAAAGAAAACTGAGATATGTCTTGCCGCATGGCTGCGGAGGTAGATACTCAGCCCGCAATGAGGACGACGCAAAAGCGACCCTCCTTGAAGCGCGCAAGCTTCAAGAGCAGCCAATCCTGGTCCATAATGCTACCACCTTTTCAAGGCTGGCCGGCGATCTTGAAAACTGCATTGCCCCAAGAGTTATATAGCCGGCTGACCATAAGAAACAGCCAACCAAAGAGAGGATGAACCTATGAAACTGGTATTTGTCAACATCATGCAGGAGCTGCACAGATTCGATTCGACGGCGATCATCTCCCAGCCGCCGGTGCCGCTGGCGGTTCTGAACGGCGTCACGCCAAAAGCCATCGAGACTTCCTTGGTGGACGAGCAGACGGACTCGGTCCGATTCAACGGCGACGTATTTGCATTCACCCTGACGACCCAGTACGCCGGAAAGGTGTACCGTTACGCGGACGAGCTACGTGCGGCTGGGAAGAAGGTCATCATAGGTGGCATTCATGTTACCGTCTGCCCGGAGGAGGCCATGCGCCACGCGGACGCTATTGTAACTGGGGAGGCCGAACTGCTCTGGCCCACGGTCTGCGAGGATCTTCTGGCGGGAAAGCTCAAAGAGCGATATGACGGCTCGCCTACGCCACCCGCGCAGATGCGGCCGGTTGACTATCGCTTCTTTGGGGAGCGGCCCTACCTCACGCCCGCCTCGCTTTTTGCAACCCGAGGCTGCAATTACCGGTGCTCTTTCTGCGTAAGTTCCCGCTACATGGGACCATTCCGCACCAAGCCGCTGGACGTGCTCGAACGGGAGATTGACCAACTGCACGAGCTTTACCCCACCGCCTTCCTACAGTTCACGGACGACAACCTGCTGGCGGACCGAAACTATGCCGCCGAGGTGCTGGCCCTGCTCCGCCGCAAGAAACTACGCTTCGTCACCATGGTGACGCTTGATGAGTTCTGTGACGGCGCTCTCATTCAGGCGATGGCCTCCTCCGGCTGCCTTGGCGTGGCGGTCGGGCTCGAGTCCATAGACGGCGACAACTGCGTCGCCGTGGGCAAGCGCCAGAACTTGGGCCAGCCATTTGCGGAAGCCGTCCACCACGCCAACGAACAGGGCATGCAGGTGTGCGCCCTGCTCATGGTAGGTCTTCCTCACGACACGCCGGAAAGGCTCGTGCGTGCCCAGCACTACCTGGAACAGGTTCCGTGCTGCCTGTATGACCTCCGCATTCTCCGCATCTACCCGAGTAGCCCACTCTACGACCAGATGCTCTCCCGCGGCGATGTGACCGAAGCTTGGTGGTTGGGAAAGGAAACCGTATCTACCAACCATATCCTTCCCGGCTACCTGCGCGTACATTTCAAGCATGGTCACTTAAGTCCGATGCAGCTTCAGTATTGGGCGCTGAAACTCACGTCCGAGTTGGACCGAATGAAGTGCGGCGCCGTGGGTCACGCGCTGCACGTTGGCCGCCGGGGGGCACGCGCTGAAGTTTGCGGCGACACTCTTGTCCGCCCGCTACCGCACCGCCAAGCAGGCGCGGACGTTGCTCGCTCGAGTGGAGCAGGCTATGGCAGAGAACGCGGAGACACCGCTGGGAAATGGGGTAAAGCCATAACCCCACAGCCTCTTTCACAACTGTAGGATCCGACGTAAGGAGGCTTGGTTTCCAGAGATTCTAAGCCTCCTTACGTCGGCTCCTGCATGGCTTTGAAAGAGGCTCCCTTGCCATGCTCGGCTATCCGGCCTGGCTGTGAGCCGTGATTCCGCACCGTATCTGTCGGCTTTACTCGGAGTTCTTGATCACCGGTCATCGGCGCTTAGCCACGCACCGGCGCGAACAGTCGGACCGGCTGGGAACGGCCGCGCACAGGGGTTTCATCCACGGCGCGGAGCGGGACGGCGTCGGCGAGGTGCCGGGCGGTTTCGCCAGATAAGAGAATGTCCTCGTCATAGTGGCGAGTAAGGTTCTCGATCCGGGCGGCGATGTTCACGGCGTCGCCGACGACGGTAAACTCGCGGCGAATCTCCGTGCCGATGGCACCCACGATAGCCGTGCCGGTATGCACGCCGACGCCCATGCGCAGTGGCTCCTGGCTCCGGGCGACGCGGGTGGTGTTAAGTTCAGCCAGCGCCGCTTGCATGGCCAGCGCACAGCGCACCGCGAGCAATGGATGATCGGCCTGGGCCACGGGCGCGCCGAAGTAGGCCATCAAGCCGTCGCCGAGGAATTTATCCAGCGTGCCGCGATGGGCGAAGACAGCCGCTACCATGCTGGCTTGGAACTCATTCAGCAGTGCCACGGTCTCTGCTGGAGTGAGGCGTTCGCTGAGTGCGGTGAACTGGCGCAGGTCCGCAAACAGCACCGTGACTTCGCACTGCTGGCCGGCGGCCAGGCCGAGGCCGGTTTGCTGGATGTGCGCGGCCACTTGCGGGGAAAAATAGCGGCCCAGTCGCTCGCGCTGAAGCTCCTCCTTGGCCAGCGCGTGAGCCATCTGGATGCGGCGGGCCAGGGCGAAGCAAGAGAGCGCCACTGCCACTCCGAGCACGGCCACTCCGCCGACCTTACCGATGGACTTTTCCCCGGCGGCGAACTGTAGCGCCAGTTGCAAGCTGACAGCGATGCATCCGGCGAGCAGCACCTGGACCGTTTTCAGCATGAACGCCGAGAGCATCACCAGCAGCACAAAGAGGCTGAGCGTGAAGTTCGCCAGCGCCCTCAGGTCAGAGGAAAACGGAAAGCTCAGCCACTGCGACAGGAACACCATCGGCAGGTCGAGGAACGGCACCGCCAACGCGCTCAGGTGGGCGATTCGTGCGGATTGGCGCGCTCCTACGAAAAGGACGACGCTGATCAAGCAATAAGCCACCAACACGAAGGGAAACGGCGGATCATCTTTGTGCTCGAGCAAGTAATTCACGCCCAACTGAAGCGCTAGGAACAACGCGACGGCGGCGAAGCGCGCCCCGTTGAGATAGCGCACATTCCGCTCGCGCTCTTCCTGTAGCACCCGCTCGAAGATACTAACGCTAGGGGATCGCATCAGGTTAGCCCTCCACACTTGCCGGCCATAACCAATCCCAGTAACAACCACAGCAGCGAGAGCACTCGGAACCCGGCTCTGGCCCAACGGGACGGCTGCCAGAGTAGCCACGCCACACCCAGGCCGTAAAGCACCACGCACACCGCAACCACAGGTGCCGCATGAAGCTCCATGAGCAGCAGAGATAACGGCCCGGCCAGGCAAACCAGCGGGAGGTGCCACATGGCATACCACCGTGGCCCCATAGCCGCAACGCCGATCATCCCGCCTATAAGAACGGAGGCCAGGGCCATGTTTCTCCAGGTCCGCCAGAAGGTTTGTACCGGGGTCGGCCCTGAGAGTTCACCCAAGGCCGGGTGGGCTTGGGTTGTTCGTTGGTTGGTATGTTGACGAATCTCTTCCACCACTAACAAGATAGGGAGCGCAGTGGCAAAAAGACAGAGAAGGATCCCCAGAGCACCCGTGAGATCGTTCAGAAGAGATACCCCGACCCATCCTATAAAGATGGAAGATAAGAGTGTGCCAACATAGAGACAGAGTTTTTGGACGACGATCCGTTTAACTTTCATAACTAATGCGTTCAGTTTCTAAGCCGGAAAAACTTCTGCGGTTCGACTCCAACCGCATTGGTGTACGGACTCCGAGACGCCAGCACGTCGAAATAAGGGCCACCCACCTCGGAGCTTGATTGCAGGGTGAAGTTGGTCTGGCTGGCTGATTAACCACGAATGACGCGGATGAACATGGATCAGTCAACCCAGCGGCGCGGAGGGGCGGGGGCAAGCTTGGTCAAACACGAGCCGGTAAACCGTGGCCGTGTGAAAATGGAAGTGCGGATGCCGGATGGCTGCGAGCGGTATCTCCTTGTGCCCCCGGACGGGCTGGCTCTCGTTGCCTTCAAAGAAACCGAAGAACTCCACAAGACCATCCTGCCAGAAATGTTCGATGAGGTAGTCCGCGAGCGCATCGTGGTTGTCCTGCTTGTCGGCGGGATTGTAACGCGGTTCCGAGACCGTGAATCCAGCCATGTATTCCATTTCCTCCGCCGTCGGAAAATCCACACGCCGGAGCCAGCAACCGCAGCCGTGCGCGATCTGGAGTTCAGCGCAGTGGGACAGCGTGAACCTGCCGGCGACGGCGGCGTATTGCGGACGTAACGGGTGCAAGGCCGTGCCGGGCTGATGCGGAAACTCCGGCACCAGGCTGGGCGCGGTTTTGGTCGCCAGGAACGGGATGAAGCACATGCGCGGAGTAACTGCTAGGAAATTGTTTTCCGGCGCTCCGCAGTTCAGCGGCTAAGGAGGTGCCAGAGCCAGACACCGAACCGCCAGCCCACGACGGCCTTCGTTGCCAACTGGCGCAGCCCGCGCCAGTTCCTGACTAATAGGAACCCGGCGATAGGTGCCGCCACGACCAGCCAGGGCGCGGCCCCCCGCAGGCTGCGGGCGGCCGGCGGTAACCACGCCGTCGCCTGGCGGATCCGGGCCACTTCCACGGCCAAGGTCCGGCGCTGGTTCTCACAGCGCGCCACTAACAGTTGCCGGCGCAACTGAAGCGGTGTTAGTCGAGCGTTTTCAGCCATGCACGGTCCTTGCCGATTTGGGCCGCCGACTCAGCAAAGGCTGGCGGCGCACTCCTGATCTGCCGGCGCAAGCGAAAGAAGACCACCGCCGCGCTCGCCAGATACACCAAGCCCAACGCGGCGGTGACCGGCAGCCGCCACCGGGGCGGAGTGGCGAACACCAGGGCCACCGTCGTCAGCAGCAAACCCATCGTCCCGAGGAACGCCCCCACCAGTGCCAGAATAAGCACGCTGGCCCACCGACTCTGTTGCTCCTGCAATTCGGTGGCGAATAACTCCATCCGGGTCTGGAGGGTTCCGAACAGCGTGTCGAGCACGCGGCGGAACGACCCCCACAGGCCCGGTGGGGTTGCGTCTGATGGGGCCATTTACTTGCGCGTAGCCAGCACCCCGATAAGCAGGCCGAGGCCAAAGGCGATGCCGACGGCCTGGTAGGGATGCTCGCGGATGGCCTTGTCGGCCGCCTTCGCGCCCGCTGCGGCCTTCTCTTCGAGTCGTTGGCACGTGGCCTTGGCGGACTCGATGGTGGACTGCATTTTGGCGCGCAGGGCGTGGCTCTTCTCGCCTAATTCGCCGGCCCCGGCTTTGAGCATTTGCTCGCCATCGTGAACCAACGCTTTCAGGTCCTGCATGACTTTCTCACTGTTCTCACGGGTCGTTGCTGTTTCCATAATTTGATGCTTTCTCTTGTGTTTGTTAAACCAAGCCCGCCTGAGCCGACAGTGGCCCACGCTGGCGTCCACCGAGCTTTGACTATCCGAGCGGCCTTTCTGCACAAAACAATTTGCGCGGCGTCGCTTTTGTCAGCCAACCGCGCCGGCGCTCAGTCTGATCCCCGCTGAAGCAAACTAGGTTGGCTGGCGATCCGGCCGCACAGCTCCCGGCGACTCGGAAGGCCGGCAACCCGGATTCGCGTGTCCCGGGCACGCTCGCAGTCTCTCTGCGGAACGCCGCGGCGTCAAACAACTACTAATAGAAAATTGTTTTCCGGCGCTCCGCAGTTCAGAGAGGGGTGAAGCTGCAATGGAAAGTGTTCAACCTTTAACCTTCAGCGACCAACCTCGAACGGGGCGCCGGCGGGACAAGTCAGGGGAATGAGTGTCCGGGGAATCGGGAATTGGATTCGCCCGGCCAAAGTCCTCATTCCCCTGACAGGCATGCCCCTGACTTCGGCGGCGGCCTGCTGACTAGAAATGTTTCCTTTATGGCAGGATTGCGGTAGCCATCTTGCCAGAAAGGAGACATTCCTATCGAGTTAGCATGGGGACATTCTCATGGAGTTCCGACACACCGGGCAAAAAGGGATTCCCCTCCCGCCGCCCGCCGCCTATCCTGCCGCCGTCATGGCCAACGATCCTCAAGCCGACCTGTGTGAACTCATCGCCCGGAAGGAAGCGGTGCTGGTGGTGGGCACCGGCGTGTCCGTCGCCGCCTCCGGCAACGCCCCGACGGCCTCGCGGCCCCGGCCAGCTTGCCTTTGGCCCCGGCCCCGACGGCGCGCTGGCGGTCGGGACGCTGCGCCAGCACCTGCTGCCAGACCTGTTCCAGGACGGGGACCAAGCGGGCGAATTCATCGCGACCCATCCCTAACACTGCCTGCATCATCCGTGGATCGCTCAACAGTCTTTCCAGTTCCATGCCCTTTCTACTACCACAGCGTGGCTATTGCACAACAAGTTCAATGCTCATGCTGCCGCCAACGATTGCCTCGGCTTAGCGGCGTAGCCGAAGAATTTGGTCGTGCGCCCTTGAAAACTACGCGACAGCGAAAGCGATTGACATTGGCTGGCCTTTTGAGAGAATAGTGGTGTTCCTGACCTGCAAGCGTAGCGTCAAAAGAAAGAAAATTCTATGGGCTGACTCAGACGCACCTCCACCGCCGCGGACAAGGCCGCGTTCCGCGCCGCCGCGCTCGCCTCCATCAGCCCGACGCTCGACTTGGGCTATGGCGCCACGTTGACCGACTACCATGCCGCCATCAAGGCCATCACCGAGCCGGTCACCGGCAAGCTGGCGGTTTATAACGCCACGCTCTCGCTGGCCGACGCGCAGTTAAACGACCTCCTGGCAACCGAGAAGGCGCTCAACGCGATGGGCGAGATCATGTTGACGGGCGTGGGCTTCAAATACGGCAAGGACAGCGGCAAATACGAAAAGACCGGCGGCGTGCGCACCAGCGAACGCAAGGCCCCGGTGCGGAAACCCAAGCCCACACCGGCCTCGTGAGGCGGTCTGCGGTACGCCCTTGGAACCGCAGTGATCTGCCAGCATCTTGCCGGCAGATCGCGCGCCCGGGCCGGCCGGCAGGAGGCCGGCAGCACGCGGATCCGCCCCGGCCGGGGCCGAGTTGCTAGCCGGTGTGGCGTGCATCTCAGTTTTTGGCGATCTCTCGTCAGCCCCGGACTTCCGCCCGGCGATGGTGATGGCCGAGGTCAGGTTGCGCCAACTGTTTCAACGGCTTGCCGGCTTCTTCCTCTGATTTTACAGTATGATTCTTTGCCTCGGAACCACACCCGCGGCGCAGCGGGTGATGATTTTTCGCTCGCTCGTCCTGGATGCCGTGAACCGCGCTCTTACCACGCTGGACGGCGCGGCGGGCAAATCCATCAACGTGGCGAAGGTGCTCCAGGTGTTGGGCGAACACCCGGTGGCCACGGGGTTTCTCGGGGGCGACCGCGGGGAATTCATCCGCACGTTGCTGGCGGCCCAAGGGGTCGAGTCCGAGTTTGTGACGGTCGCCACGCGGACACGGGAATGCGTGACGGTGATTGACGAAGCGGCGGGCACCCATACGGAATTGGTGGAAGAAAGCCGGCCGGTCAAAGCTGCGGACTTCGAGCAACTCCGGGCGATCATCCGGCGCCGCCTTCCCGGCTGCCGCGCGGTGGTGATGTCCGGAACGATAGCGACGGGCGGACCGGTGGAGTTCTACGCCGATTGCACCCGGTTGGCGCACGATCACGGGGCGATGTCGGTGTTGGATGCGCAGGGGCCGCCGCTAATCGCGGCGCTTCCGAAGAAGCCCGGGCTGGTGAAGCCGAATCGCTCGGAACTGGCGTCCACTGTGGGGCGCAAGCTTCCGGACGATACCGCCGTGAGGCAGGCAATGAGGGAACTGGGAGAACGCGGCGCGCAACGGATCATCGTGACGGCCGGAAAGGATCCGGCGCTGGCGTTTGACGGGCGGAGCTTCTGGCGGATCGTCGCGCCCCGGATCAAGGCGGTGAACCCGATCGGGTCGGGCGACGCTTTTACGGCCGGGCTGGTGTGGCGGTTGGTGCGCGGGGATGACTTGGGCGAAGCCTGCCGCTGGGCCAGCGCCGTCGGCACGGCCAACGCGCTCACGTTGATGGCCGGCGAGATCCACCGAGCAGAAGTGGACCGGCTCGCCAGGGAAGTCGTGGTCCAGCGGATTTGAGCGCGTCAGCTTTCCCACCCACGCTCCGCAGTATTATTGCCCGAGAAACACGCTTTGGCTTGCCTTGGGGGAGAACTCCGCTTAAATGCGTGGCGCGCGGCGGACCCACCTCGTTGCCCGTGGCTCCGCTTTCGCATTAACTCGCAACCATGCTTACATCGCTCCGCCATGCCATCAACCGCTGAAACTCCCGGCGTTTCGTCGCTCCAAACCCTCCCCACGGACGACGTCCGCCAGCTCATGTGGCGCTTCGCCGACCGCTACGAGCTGCATATGCTCATTCAGGCGTCGCGCGCCGTGGCTCGCGGGCCGATCGCCCGCGTCGTCGCTGACGGCGGGCGTAATTCGCACGACTGGACGCCCGCCAAGGCTGGCTTGCTCCAGCACTTCGACGACAGCGGCATCACCGCCGCCGCGCTGGATCCGGAGCAAGGCGGCTTCATCGCCGGACCGAAGAACCTCGCCCTGGCGCTCGTGGCGTTCGAGTTGGCCTGGGTGGACGCCGGGGCCGCGACGTGCAGCCTCGCGGGCAATCTCGGCCTGGCACCGATTCACGAGTGCGGCACGCCGGAGCAACGTGACAAATACGTCGCCGGGGCCGCGCCGCTGAAGTCCGGCGAAACCCGCACCCAAGTCCGCGCGGCCTTTGCCCTCACCGAACCCATCCCGTTCGTCGGCGTCGAGACCGGCATGATGGGCGGCAAGGTCCGCGTCGCCGATTGGCCGGCGGACGGCGAGCCAATGCTCCAGGTGGACAAACGCGGGCGCTTCATCACGAACATGGGCTTCGCCAACGTCGTCACCGCCGCCGTGGATTCCGACGATCAGCGCATCAAGGGCAGTTGCATGGTGATTCTGGAGGAAGGCGATACTGGCATCTGGGATCGCGGCACGCCGACTAAGAAGCTCGTTCACCAGCTTTCCTCGACCAACGACCCCGTTTTCAACCTTCGCGTCCCCGCCCACCGCATCGTCGGCGGTTACACCATCAGGGCCGGCGTCATCATCCCGAACTACTCGCACAGCGAAATCATCGAAGCCGTCTTCCGCCGCACCCGCGTCACCGTCGGCCTCATGACCGCTGCGAAACTGCTCTCCGCCGTCGAGCCGGTAATTCTTTACCAGCGTCGCCGCTTCCGGGGCGGCGAAGGCGCGCCCGGCACGCCGCGTTACGAACTCGGCCTCCAGCAAAAGGAGGATGCCCTCCATCGCCTCGTGGACATTTGGGCCACCGGCGAAGCCAGCGCGTCACTCGGCTTCGAGGCGGCGCGGCTCTTCGACGTGCTAGACCCGCTGGAGCGGCAGAAGAACCAGTTGCTGGAGGCGAAGAATCTCAGCGGGCGCGCCGCGCTCAAAGAACTGGCGGCGAAGCAAAAGGACGCGCTCGAATTGTTCCAGATCACCGCCCAGCCCGTCGGTGCCCGCGACTTCAAGCGCCAAGAAACGCTCGAATCCGACCCTTTGGTCCGCTTCGTCCTGTTGGACTCTTTGGCCAACGTCCTGTGCCCCGCCTGCAAACTCTGGAACACCGGCCACGGTGCCACCATGATGCGCGAAGCCGTCAGCCTGATGGGCGGCTACGGCGTTACCGAGGAGTGCCCGGGCTTCCTCGGCCAGAAGTGGATGGACGCGCAACTCGAAGCCACTTACGAAGGCCCCGAAGCCGTCCAGCGGCTCCAGCTTTCCATGACCATGACCAACGAGGTCTTCCTCGCCCAGTTCCGGCAATGGATCACCGACCTGCGCCGCCTCGCCTCCGCGCGCCCCGGCACCGGTGCCTGCACCCTCGCCAGCGCCATGCAACTCTGGCTCTGGACCCTCCAGCACCTCCAGACCGCCACCGACGCCGACGGTGCCAAGCTCTACCACAAGAGCCGCCAAGGCGTGACCTTCCCGCTCACCGACGCCCTCTGTTGGTTGCTCGCCGCGCGACAGTTCATCCTGGATGTCGTCGAACTGGAAACCAAAGGGGCCGCGAACCCCGCCCTCGCCGACGGCCTGCCTGGCTTCGTGAGCTTCTTCAGCGACTTGAGCCATGTGCAATCCGCCCGCGCCGCCGGTGAAGTCAGCCGCACCACCGCCGAGCTTGTCTTTGGCTACAACCGCCATCCCGCCTGGGACGAAGCCAGTTGCCATGCCTGCTACTGCGCCGAAGAACTCCAATCCCTCGAAGGTCTGATCCCCGGCATCGAAGACTCCGCCCGTGCCTACTCCGATGTCAGCGAAACCGGGGCCGACCATCCCTGCAAAGCCGGTCCCTGCGTGAAGTTCCACGGCTTGGAAAGCTACCTCCGCCTGCGCGCCAAGCTCGACGGCTGCCTTACCGGCTGTCGCCTCGCCAAAGACCGCGCCGCCGAAGCCTTGACCAAAGTGATGACCCGCGAAGCGCTGGACTATCCGGTGTGAGGCGCTGATACTGAGGCTGCGGAAGCCCCGGTAGAACGAGCGGGACAACTAACACCACAAAGTTTATGGCGAAGTTAAGCACACATCAGATCCGTGAGCTGGCGCGTCAAATCGTGGCCCAGAACAAGGGCGGAATTCGGTATGGCGATCTCATTGAGAAAATCTCAGCTCCAAATGTTGAAACACCCATAAACACAATTCACGGCTCCATCTGGGATCTGCACCTTCGTTATCCGCAAGAGATCAGCAAACCAAGTCGGGGACTCTACGTCCCAAGCGATGGGACGTCAGCCGTCCTGGCGTCAGCCCCTGAGCCGGCCAAAACACCCCCGAAGTTCAAGGAAGAAGACTTCTACGAACCTTTTGCCTCGTGGTTGAAGAACGATTTGGATGAAGTAACCGATGCAGCCGCTTTGGGCGGAGCCTCAATGGGAAAGAAGTGGGGCACTCCGGACGTCGTAGGCGTTTACAAGCCGCTTGCTTCCAACCTGATCAAGTTTCCCATCGAAATCGCATCCGCAGAGATCAAAACCGATCCGGCTCAACCAGTTGTGGCGTTTGGTCAAGCGATCGCATATCGCCTGTTTTCCACCAAGACCTACATCGCTATGCCCACTTCCCTGACGCTGGAGGATCAGAGTCGTCTTGAAGCCCTTTGCATGTTGTTTGGTGTCGGGCTTGTTCTCTTTGAGCCGGACCCAGCCAAGCCGAGTTTCCAAATACGGGTTCGTGCCCAGAAGTTCACACCGGATATGTTCTACGTGAACGAGTTCGCCGAAAGGCTGAAAGAATTCGATTCTGACAAGTTTGAACAGCTTTTCCGCTGATAGCGAGGCTCCTGCCGAGCTGCTCTGAGATTGACCCACCGATTTCGACACCTACCTTGGCCAAGTGATTAACCGCGCAAAGGTGAAATTTGTATGACAGGCCAACACAACGTCTTTCTGAGTTTCGCCCGCAGTGATGCCACGCACGCCGAGAAGCTGCGCCGGTTGCTGAGCGCCCGCTCCGATGTCCGACTTCTTTCCTCGGAGGACTCCGGCACCGGAGAAAGTTGGCAGGCCAAGTTGCAAGAAGCCGTAGCCAAGAGCGACTGGTTTGTACTCGTGCTTTCGCCTGAATCCCTCAGTTCCTCATGGATGTTGAAGGAATTGGGAGCCGCCTGATCCTTGGAGAAACCCATCCTCGTGGTGGTTGCCGGCACCACGTTGCCGATGAAATTTCCAGTGGAGTTGGAGCAAAAGCAATTTGCCCGCATCGGTGAATTCAAGAAGCCGGAAGACTTCGACCGCTGGTTCGAGCACATGGGCAATGCCGTAGCCGCGTGACAACCAATGCTGCTGCCGTGATTGACTGGGCTGACATTAAACGCTACTGCGACACTATTGCCCGCGAATTCCAACCGCAGCGCATCGTGGTGTTCGGCTCTTATGCCTATGGCCAACCCTCGCCGGACTCCGACGTGGATGTCATGGTAGTGATGCCATTCTCAAAAAGGGCTCTTCTCCCTGCCGAGTGAGGGAATGGGGGGGGCTTCTAGAGGGGTGGCAGCATGCAGGTCAGTATTTTCAAGCGTAAATACTCTTCATCCCGCAGCCCGTAGGCGCGTCGTTGAATCACCCGAATCTTGTTGTTGAAGCCTTCAACGAAGCCGAGTCCGACTTTGTTTTCGAGTTTGCAGTAAGTCGCGATCCCATCCCAGTGGCGATCGATCATAGCAGCGAACTTCTGGTAAGGTGGGAGGCGCTGCCACTTCCGAGCGGCACGCCAGTATTCAAAGCAGCGACGTGCCCACCGCTCCGATTGGTAGCCCCAGAGTTGGCCGAACGACTCCCGGAGCAGATAGGCGGTATGCCGCCGTCGGTTAGCTTTAAGCAGCAGTTTCAAGGCTTGGCGCCCCTTGTAGGTGAGGTTCTCTCGGCGGGCTAGCAACGTGTACTTCTGACCTTTGAAGAAGCGGCGCGCGCGGCCGGCCAGTCGCGCATACTCACTCTTGCGCACCGCATCCAACGCGTCGCCGAGATGACTGAGCACAGGGAACTTGTCGAACGGGATGCTGGCTTGCGGAGCATGCTGGACCTGGCGTGTAGACTTGCGAAGAGGTTTCCACATGTCCATGACGGCCAACCGGATCTGGTGGCTTTTCTGCGGTCCCAGCCACGCGTAGAACAGATCCCGGCTGGCTTCCGAGCGGTCCTGGCCTCCGAACCAGAGCGGACGGCGTCGCACCAAGTCGCTCACGACCATGCGATAAGTGTGTCCTTGCGCGACCGACACCTCGTCGCTCCCCATCACCTTGGGGCTTGGCAGGCCCACGCGGCGGAGCTGTTCCCGCAGATACTGCTTTTCCAGTTCCTTGACCGTCTTCCAATTCAGGTGCGTTTCCTGGGCCACGTCTTTGATCGTCGCGGCCCGGCCCCGGCACCCCACAAAGTAGGCGAATCGCTGCGTGTAAAACGGATAGTCCGCCAGCCAGTCCAAGCGCTCCACCTTCACGGCCCCACAACCCTTGCAGGCGAGGCGTCGGACCTCCAACTCCAGGTAGATTCGGGTGTCGCCGCAAGGCAGATCGCGCACGCGGCGCACCCGCCGGTCATACCAGCCGTTCTGGAGGTGTCCACAGGTGCCGCAGCGCGTCTTTTTTTCGACGATGCAGGCGGATGACGCGCGCCTTTCCTAAAGCCCTCTATCTGGCCCTCTACTGGCCCACGCAGTTGAGTCTGCAGTTCCTCCGTTGGTTATGGTACCACCTCATGCAGGCGACCTGCTATCGGCCAGCCCTGGCCCTCCTACGTCTCCTTATGACGCAATACCTATAGGCATTTCATGGACAGGGTTCCCTTCACCCGCCTATATGTAGGCGGTGAAGGGTGAAGGTATGCGGAATTTGACATCCCCCCAAAACCATGACTGCCACCTCGACCACCACCACCACGCCACGCCTGCCGCGCCTTCGCTGCCACGGGCACGTGGGGCGGCACCGCAGGCCAGTGACGAGCACGCTGGCATCGCCGCAACCCATACCCACCTTTACGACGAACGAAGAAACTGAAACAATGCTGAGAGCCCTTCGGCGCATTGCCGAAGCGCTCAGCGAGGTTGCCGTTGCCATCCGCGAACACGGCGAACAACTCGCCCCCTGCCGCCACCAGCCTGGCCTTAGCCGCCCCCCGCCCGGTGACACCGCCACCAGCGCTAGCACTGCGATCGGAGCTGGAACCGGAGCGCCCCCGGCAGCCGACCGTGCGCTTGAGCGGAAGATGAATTGAGCCCCCCGGCAGCCACAGCCCCATCTCGGCCCAGCATGACACGGCCGCCAGCGTCATGGCGTTGGAGCAGCCAGAGACGCTCAGCATGTTCGGCTAGCACGAAATCATTACCGTCGCCGTCTTTACATCCGAGGAGGGCGACGGTGTAATGGGTAAAGACGTAGTCGCGGGCGGCGACCATTCGGTTGCTCTACTTTTGTCTAGGCCAAGACAACATGTGTATCACGCTTAAAGGTGAGGAAAGATTGCCCACTTCGCGCTTATCGTCCGTGACGTTGCCGCCGCGGACCGGTAGTCAGCGGCTCTTACCCCACGATGCCCGTGGTGGCGGCGGCGGTGGCGGGCAGATACGACGACGCCCCGCCCGGCGCGGGGCCAGACGGGCGACAAATCATTTGGTAATGAATCAGGGAGCGAGTTCGGCGGCGGGCAGGGTTGGCGTCGCCAACCGGTCGCGTTTGCCGACTGTGGAGGGGCGGGCCGCAGCACTTGGTAGTCGGGTGGTTCATGCTTGCTCAGGTGGCTATGCGCGGCAACTCAGCGCGCGAGTCTCCCGTTCCACCTGCCCGGCAACGCCGACCAGCTCTTGGCCACGGCCATGATAGCCGCCGGTTGGGAAAGTGCGCCGCAGTGCAATGCAGGGCGAACGGCGGCACGTCAGGATGACGATTTGCGCAGGCACAACTTTTCTCGCAGGGCGCGCGCCCAACTGCGGTAGGTGTCGCCTCGGCTGAGGCGGCGCAGCAGCGGCTTGGGATCGGCGGGCCGCGGACCCCAAGCCTTGGGCCAGTGACGGTCGCGGGCCAGTTCCGCTTCGCGGCGGGACAGTTCGCAGTCCTTGGCCGAAAGGGTTTCTGGCGACTGGTAAACGAGACCCAGCACTTGCGGGACATGGAGAAAGCGGACCTCGTCGGAAATCCGCAACCAGAACTCGTAGTCGCCCGCCGAGGCCAGGCTCCCATCGAAAAGGCCAAAGCGGTCGTGCAATTCGCGCCGCCACATCGGCTGCGGGCCAGGCAGGCAATCCCAGAACAATCGGCGGCGATCAAACCGGCGGGCCTTGAACTGCCCGGTCACCGGCGTTTCGCCAAACCGGCCGTACGGTGTGCAAGTGGTGCCCGTCGAGGCGTAGGCGACACCCGCTTGCGGGTGACGGTCCAAAGCGCGGACTAGCGTGGCGAGCGCTTCCGGCGCATGACGGTCGTCGGTGTTGGCATTGGTCAAGTATCGTCCCCGCGCCAGGCGGATGGCGCGGTTCCAGGCGGCGTAGAGCGTCTCGCGTTGGGGCGTGCGGAGGTAAACCAAGCGTGGGTGCTGCCGCTGAAACGCCCCGACGATGGCCCGCTCATTCTGGGTTGAGGCGCTGTCCACGACGATGATTTCGAGCTGTTCAGCGAGGGTTTGAGCGAGCAAGTCTTCCAAGCAGCCACGCATCCACCGCTCGGCGTTGTAGGTTGAGACGATGGCGGTGACTTGGGGCGGAGTGACGCTCATTGATAGGAATTGACCTGAAAATCTGGCCGGTCGGCCCGCAGAAACACCAAGTCCATCTGCCACAGTGCGCCGTCCGCCGGACGGTTCATAGGGTCTAACATGTCGAAGCAGCGAAAGCCGCGCCGCGCAAGTTTCTCGAACATTTCCGGAAACGTGAGCGCATCCCGGTCAATCAGGAAGTTGTTATCCTCGACGATCAACACCGCCGTCTGCTCCAACGTGAGGCCGTAGAGAGCCAACCACCAACCGATCAATTTGCGTCGCATAGGAGTAATAGTTGTCGCATTAGCGCGGCCTCAACGTTTGATCACCCATCCCCCCATGCATCCCCCGTGCAGCAAGAGGTGGCGGTGCGGGCGTGGGCCGACCCCGGCACCTTGCTTGCGTGCGAACCAAGTGAGCAATCGGGCGCGTTTGCGGAGCCAAAATGTTCGCAGCGGACCCGGCGGCCGGCCACCAAGCCGGCGCAGAATTCCCTCGGCCTCGCGCCGATAGGTTTCCATCTGGCTGGCGGTCTTCTGGGTTTGATGCACCCGGAAACCGGCGAGTGGTACGCCGACCCCAAAAAGCTCGGCGTGTTGGTAAAACCGTGCCCACAATTCGAAATCGGCGGCGATGGTAAGGCTGGTATCGATCCGCCCGCCCGCTCGTTCCCAGAGTGATCGGCGCCAAAATGTGGCTTCTTGCATGATCCAACCACGCGTCCACCACGGCATGTCCGACATGTATGCACCACGCAAGAAGGCCTTGCGGTTGAAACCGTCGTAATGAAAGCAGTTCACCACCCGCCCGGCGTTGTCCCAGAACAATGGATAAGACGACGTCAGCCATTGGACCTCGGGGCGGTTGGCGAAAATCTCGGCGACCAAGCTGAATGTCCAGGGAAGGTATTTGTCATCGGAATTGATCCACGCCATGACGTCGCCGGACGTGCGGGCGAAACCTTTATTGATGGCATCGTACTGGCCCGCGTCCTTTTCACTAACCCACCACGCCAGGCGGACGGCGTGCTGCTCGATTATGTCCACACTGTTATCGGTCGAACCCCCATCTACCACCACGTATTCGAGGTTCGGATAATTCTGGTCGAGCACTGAGCGGAGGGTTTCGCTCAGAAAAGCACCCTGGTTGAAGGACGGCGTGACGATGGAGATTTTCGGTGTCGAATTCACGATTGCACAAACTGCGTGCCCGGATTGTGGCAGGCAAGGCTCTCGAAGGAAAATAGTAATCTGGACCAGAACCACACAGCCATAGTTCCGGAACTCGTCAATCCCTGGAGGATCGCGGAACACCTTGGCCGCAGGTGGCGCAGACCGCGTTCAATACCTTCACCGTATCTTTGTTGAAAAATACAACCTGCGAAGACGACCGCCATCGCCGACGTGGGGCGGGGAGTGCAAAACTGCAACATGCTGCTCCCCGGTGCCCGGCGCTTTAGGGTCGGGATGGCTACGCTGACGGTAAGCCCTTGAGGCATAGAGGCAGGGTGAAGCACAAAACATGGAATCTCGCAGTGAAATCCGCGCACTGCGGGAGTGGCGGAACAACTCAACCGCAAACTGTAACATTGACAAGCCCGGCACAGCCTTCTCATCTTTTGCCGTGAGTTCCTTTGGGGTGCTGGCTATGCATCAGCCATGCGGCGGCGGTTTGCCGCCCAACAGAGAACCGCATCGCACACTCGCAAACCTTATGGCCCAAACTTCGAATGAATTCGCCGCGCTGGATCGCCAGCGGCTCCGGCACCTGCACGGCCTCGGCTGGCAGCCCTTGGTTTTTTTTGATGTGGGCGCTTCCAATGGGACATGGTCCCGGCTGGTCAGTGAGGATTTTCCGGAGGCGCGGTTCGAGCTGTTTGAGCCGTTGGTGGATCATATATCGGCCTACCGTCCACTCATGGAGAACACTTTGGCGGCCAATCCCCGCCTGCGGCTGCACAAATGCGCGGTTGGATCCGGGACTGGCCGCGCCCCAATGCAGGTTTTTCCCGACGGCTTCAGCAGCACCAGCTTGGATTCGGGTTACCGGCCCGAAGGGTCCAAGACAGTAGAGGTGGAAACGGTGACCTTGGACGAGATAATCGCTCGTTGCCAACTCCCCATCCCACAGGTGATCAAGGTGGACACCCAGGGCGGCGAGTTACAGGTGCTCCGAGGCGCACGGCACACGCTTCCACAAGTAGATGTCTTGGTTTTGGAGACCTGGCTAACTCGCGGGTATGGCAAATCCACACCCTTGCTCCAGGAATTGTCCGACTGGCTCGAAGAGTTTAATTTTTTCATTTGGGACTTGGGCGATGGCTGGCGGGACCAGGATGGCACCCTGGTTTCCCAAGACGTTTTCTTCCTCAATTCCCGGTGCAGCATGTCGCGCCTCCGTGACGAACCTGCATCCCGGCGCGCTGCACTGCAAGGCCAACCGGCACTGGTCGGAGTCACGGCGACCGCCGTGGTGGTTCCGAATCTGTCTCCCGCCGCGCCCAGTCCGGTGCCGCCGCCGCTTGAACGGCGGATCCGAAAAGCGTGGAAAGCATTGTGGCCTCGCCGTGAGCGCCAGCGGAAGGAGGAGCCGACGGTCATGGAAGCCGCAGGCACACGTGTGCTGACAGATGCCGACGCCATCGTCACCCCCAATGAGGTGACGGATCGTCATGGCACGGGGGTGCTCATCAACCGCATCTTTGGCAGGTCTCCGAACATCCTTTCGATTCGCTCGGCTTCGGACTATCCGGATCATTCCTTGGGTGCGGTGCAGTTGATCATCCGACACCAAGGGTTGAGTCAGGCGGAAAGTTCCGCCCGGCTGCTCCAAGCGCTGAATGGGACGACTGTGAAGCGCGTGGTCTGCGTGCCCTTTGCGTCGGATGAACTGGTGACGGCGCTGCTGCTCAAGCAGCATTTCGGGGCGCAATTATGCACCTACGTGATGGACGATAACAACGTCTTCAAGCTAGGCATCCCTGACGATCTGATGCGGGAGGCGCTGGCAAAGTCCGATCTGCGCCTCGCGATTTCCCGGGAGATGCTGGAGGTGTATGAGCGGAAGTTCGGCTTCAAGTTCACGTTGCTGCCACCCATCGTCACTAGCGGCACCATCCCGACTGCGCCCGATCTCTCACCCAGAGAACATGCGGCCACGAAAACCGGCGCGATGGTCGGCAACGTCTGGAGCACCACTTGGTTGGCCGATCTGCGGCGGACAGTGCGCCAGTCGGGATTGAAGATCCATTGGTATGGTTCCCTTTTAGACTGGCTCCGAGTAACTCCGGAGGAACTGGCCGAAGACGGTATCATCCATTGCGGGTTTCTACCGGAAGCGGAATTGACCCAGCGATTGAAGCACTATCCCTACACGATAGTGGCTAGCGGCACGCTGGAAGAACGGGATGATCGCAAGGAAATAGCGCTCCTGAGCCTGCCTTCACGTTTGTCCTACCTCATGGCAGTCTGCCACATGCCCGTCATTGTGTTGGGCAATCCCGATACCGCCGCCAGCCGATTTGTACGGAATTTGGCTTTCGGTCGTTCCATCTCGTACGATGCGGCGCAACTAAGTGCTGCCGTTGAGGAAACCTGCCAGCCGGAACAGCAACTAACTCTCCGTACTAACGCCTCCAAAATTGGTCGCCTGTTCTCCGCTGAAGGCATTGATGCTTGGATCTGGAAATCATTGGAACTGGGCGAGCCGGCCGACAACCGGTTTAGCGAATTGATGGCCGGCGAGCCGGTCAATATTGCGCTGCCCGAAAATACGCCAGCGTCAGCGCCAATGCCGGCCAACTGGTTCCGACGCGTGTTCGCGAAGCAATCCTCAAATGCCGAGCCAGCAACCGCCGTGAAACGTCTGTCCCAGGCCGACGCAATCATCACGCATGACGAAGTGACCGATGCCCACGGAACCGGTGCCTTGGTCAAGCGCATCTTCGGTGGTTGCCCCAACATTCTTTCCCTTCGCTCGGCCTCGCATTACCCTGAGCATGCCTTGGGGGATGTCCAACTCGTGGTGTCCCATAAAGATCTAAGTCGGTCAGAAAGCTTCCACCGCCTGCTGGAAATGCTGAACGGCACCACGATCCGGCGTCTCCTGTGCGTGCCCTATTCCTCAGACGACCTGGTTTCAGCCATCGTCTTGAAGGAGTTGTTCAATGTCCCACTTTGCATCTACGTCATGGATGACAACAACATCCTCAAACACGGCATCCCCAACGAGTTGATGCGGGAGGCGTTGGACAAAGCCGATCTGCGTTTGGCCATCTCCCGGGAGCTGGTGGATGAATATGAGAAGAAATACGCACGCAAGTTCTGGCTCCTGCCGCCGCTCATCGAGCCAGCCATCGCCCAGACCACGATTCGCCTGCCGGCGGAAGATAGGTTGCGAACTCGGACCGGTGCCCTGGTGGGTAATCTCTGGAGCCATGATTGGCTGTGTCTGCTGCGGGAAACCGTTCGGCGGTCGGGAATCCGGCTCCATTGGTTCGGGGGTAATGCCCAAGCGGAGTGGTTGAAGTCGAGCGCGGCAGAACTGGAGCAGGATGGTATCACCTGCCTGGGATTTCTTCCGGAGCCAGAGTTGCTACAACGCCTCAAAGACTATCCCTACGCGGTGATCCCATCGGGGACGCTGGATGCGCGGGACGACCGGCCCGAGATGGCGCGACTAAGTCTTCCCAGCCGCATGCCGTATCTGCTGGCCACCACCCACATGCCCTTGATCGTGCTCGGCAGCAAGGAGGCTGCCGCCGCAAAATTTGTGCAACGATTGCAGGTTGGTATGGTCACGGATTATGACGGCGAGCTGTTTCGCAAGGCCGTGGAAGAAGTTTGCCAACCGGATCGTCAGCGCGCCTTGCGGCAAAGCGCCGCTGCCAGTGGCCGGTTGTTCGTTGCCGAAGGCATCGCTGACTGGATCTGGAACGCCACGGAAAAGGGCGCGCCGGAGGATAACCGCTTTGAACACTCAATGCCCCGAGATCCTGGCGCCTTGCAAGCCTATGTTGAACTTCCGGCACCCAAGGACTTGTGGCACGAATTCGCGCCGATGTATCGGGCACTAAGGCGGCTCCGAGACCGCGGTTACCGCCCTGACTTCCTGCTCGACGTAGGGGCCTCCACTGGCATCTGGTCGGACATGGCCTGGCGCATCTTCCCCCAAGGCCGCTTCATCTTGGTGGATCCGCTCCACAAACGCTACGCGAAAGACAACAGTTATCTGTTTAAGAAGCACCCTGACTTCGAGTGTATGGCGGTGGCCTTGTCGGATCATCCTGGCACCGCTTGCTTTCAAGTTTCCAACGACCTCTACGGCAGTTCCCTCCTGCACCCTTCGGACCACCGCTCCTACGAGACAGTAGAAGTGCCGGTGACCACGCTGGAAGCGTTGGCGAAGGATAAGTGCATCCAAGGGCGCGGCATTCTCAAGCTGGATGTGCAATGCGCCGAGCACCTCGTGCTCGCTGGGGCAGGATCTTTCCTGGCGCGGGTTGATGCGATCCAGGTGGAGACTTCGCTGGTGAACTACGCTCCGGGCGTCAAACTCCTGCCCGAGATGTTCGGATTGCTGGAAGGGTTTGGCTTTCGCTATTACGACGAGGCTGGTGGCTGGCGCTGTCCGGCTGAGGGCACCCTGCTTCAGAAGGATGTTCTCTTCCTACGGAAAGAACTGTTTCCCTACCAGCCGGCATAATCCCTTCCACTTTCCATGTCCAATTTCCTCAAAAAGGTTGCTCGCAAGCTCGTCGTGGGGGATCTGGAAAACCAGATCGAGCGGCTGCAAGTCGAGAGCCGTCAGTTCCAAGATCAAGCCAGTCATGCCGCCGAAGACCAGCGACAATCCGCCGCGGCACTTCAGCAGTATTTGACCGAACAGCTTGGCCAGCAACAGGCACAGCAGTCAGACCATGCCCGCGCCCTGCAGCAATCCATCGCGGCACTTCAGCAGTATTTGACCGAACAGCTTGGCCAGCAACAGGCACAGCAGTCAGACCACACCCACGCCCTGCAGCAATCTGTCGCGGCACTTCAGCAAAAGTTGACTGAACAGCTTGGCCAGCAACAGGCGCAGCAGTCAGACCACGCCCTGCAGGAACAACTCGCCATTTTGCGCCAAGAAATAGGGGATCTCACGGCCGCTCTGCCCCGGCGACGGATCGTGGCTGGCGCTGGCCCGGCAGTCGAATATGCCCGGCAGAATCCCGAGACCGGCCTGATGGCTTTCCTCTACTCATTTCTGCCCGACCGCACTGCGCTGGACGTCGGCGCCAATGTCGGCGACGTCTCCGAGCGCCTGCTGGAGGCGGGCTACGAGGTGTTTGCCTTCGAGCCGTTCCCGCCCACCTTGGAAAAACTACAGGCTCGCCTGCAAGAGCGCCCGGGGTTTCATGCCTTCGGCTGCGCCATCGGCGCGGCAGATAGCACCTTGCCTTTGCATGTCGCTACCGACCGTTCCGGCGGTATTTACGGCAATCCCACCGCCTACAACAGCCTGCTCGACCGACCGATGCCGAGTGACTTGGTTTTCACCGACTCATTACCGGTACCGGTGCGCAGTCTAGCCAGCCTGCACCAGTCCGGCGAGATTCCTGCACAAGTAAGCTTGGTCAAAATTGATACTGAAGGCTTCGATCTGGAGGTCATTCGTGGAATGGGCGAACACCGCTACCCCGTGGTCGTAGTCGAGTTCTGGGACGACGAATTCCTCTGGGCTAGGGCTGGCACGCGCAGCCCGCTGGGGGGCTTCATGGATGCCATGCGGCCGCGCGGTTATCCCTGGTCCATCGTGTTCTACCGGGTCGAAGGGTCCACAGACGTGGCGTTCTACTGTAATGGCCGGCGATCCGTGCCGAAATCTTGGGGCAACGCTTTCTTTTTCCGGGATTATGAACTTTTCCGAACGGCCGTGGATTGGTGCTCCACCATGGTGCCAGAAGCTCGCTTTCAGGCATAGATCCAATGAGCGTTCAAGTTGAGCCTGTCATTAGCCAGCAATTCTCATTTATGGCCCTGTCACCACCGCCAGGTGAGGGCACCTTGCCGCAAGGAGGCAGGTTAGGCCCCAGCTCCGTAGGAGCGTGATGTTTATAGTGTCCAGCCTAACGCGGTCAAGCCCCGGAGGGGCGGAATGTGCCCCGCTGCCCCGCATAGACATTCCGCCCCTCCAGGGCTTGACCGCGTTAGGCTAGACACTATAAACATCACGCTCCTACGGAGCTGGGGCCGAACCTGCCTCATTGCGGCAAGGTGACTGGCCTTCTCCAGCTCCGACCGATGCGAGAGCAAAAAGCGCAGATTGTGACCGCGCGCAGTATAGGTTCACACCCCCGAAGCATTCTGGCTTGTCCCCAATTGCTGCTCTTCGTCGCGGTGCCGTTCCCGATCGAAGCAGGCGAGGGCGTGAGCGTACAGGCACCGGTCGCGCTCAAGGCAACCCAGAATCCGCCGCCCCAGCGGGTCGGCTTCGGTCAGCCAACTCAGGTCGCCGCGCCGTTCGTGTGAGGTGTTCAGCACCGGCAACTCACCAGGGGCAAGACACAGACCGTAGGCGTTCAGTTTGCGCCGAAGAATAGCCAACCCTTCCGGCATCTTTTCCACCACCCCCACGAAGAAAAAGCTATTCAGCAGGTGCTGGGAGAGGCTGAACAGGCTCGTTTCGCGGACGGCTGGCGGTGGCGGTGCTGACGGATCGGACAACACACAGTCATCGTAGGTCGAGGTGACCAGATACTCCACCAATGTCATCCGGTCGTAGTACGTCCTAACGCGCCCCTCTTGTTCAGTTCGGTCCATTAACCACTGGGCCAGATCCCGCACCGACAAGCTGCCCAAATCCGGCGGGAGGATGCTTCGATGGTCTGCGGAAAGCTCGGCGCAGTTCTTAAGCACATACGTGAGATTGGACAAGTACCAATACAGCGGGTCGCGTAAGAAGCAGACATAGAGTGGGACGTAATCGCCAAGAATCCGGGGGAAGCGCCGGATCGAATGCGAGGCGATGGATTGGATCTGTGGCGCAGCAGCTACGCGCTGCGCAAACTCGTCGTTCGAAAAAACCGCGTCCGGGACAGGAAGGTAAGCATCGAGATGACCCGCCCCGAAACTGATCCTCAGCAAGTTGTTGAAGGAGGTCCCGGCGCACTTGGGGATGTGGACATGCACTAGCAGGGGACGGGCTAAACCAGCGGCGAGCCGTTGCCTAGCCGCGTCGGCCTCGGCGGTGTCGTTTCGCTGAAATGTTTCGATCGTTGCCAGCATAGATTTGAGTCACTTAGTGCCGTCGCTGACGGCTGGGGATTTCGGTGAGCAGCAGTGGGTTGTCCAAGCTCTGACGGCTGGCGATGAAGACCGCGCGGGTCAGCAGGCCGGCGGCGGGAGGGGCCGTCCATTCGAGCGGGAATTGCTCGTGCCACGGCTGCGTGGCGGGGAGATAAACGTAAGGGAAATGTTTCCGCAGTTCGTTGAGTAGCCAGCGCCGGTTCGGGCGGCAGCCGGTGCCGGACACGGCTTGGCTGGCGTATTCCACCGGTTCGGCAACGGGATTGATGGCGTCGCCGTCGGTAAAGGTGACACAGGTTTCCAGCAGCAGCAGCCGGCGGCACCATTGAGCCATGTAGTCAATAGCCGGCGCGGGATCCTGCAGGTGATAAAGCAGGCCGTAGCAGTAGATGATGTCGAAAGGTTCGGCGAACTGTAGGTCTGGCCGCTCCATATCCAACTGGCGGATGTCGAGTTGAGGGAAGCGTTGGCGAAGTATCTCCAAATTCTCGGGGCGTCCTTCCGTGCTGGTGACCCGGCAGCCGCGGTCGAGGAAAAACGTCGTATGGTCGCCGATGCCGGCACCGACTTCGAGCACGCTGGCACCAGCGAGGTCGAGACCGAGGCTGGCGAGGTGCTCCTGACGGCGCTGGTTGTGGCGCAGGTACTCCCAGCTATGAAACTCCGTGACGGGATCGCAGGCGAGGGCGGAAATGGCGGGGACGGCGTCAGGCATGGTTACTCTTGCTCCTCAGCGCTTAAGCCGGCAAGGCGGCGTGGTCTTTCATCAACACCAAGTCCGCCTGACTGGTGGTTTTGCGTCTGATGAGGGCTTCGGACATGCGCTTTGAGTGTGGGGTTCGAACTGAGTTGGCGTCAATGGAAGCCATGTTCATAGCAGCAATTCTCGCTATGCTGGAGCGCGGACATTCTTGTCCGCTTGGGGGGATGTGCGGCTAGGGAAAGCGG
>CAINDV010000307.1 GCA_903847485.1 uncultured Verrucomicrobiota bacterium | reverse complement strand
GTGGGGACGCACCGGGTTCTATCAATCCGGCGGGGCCTACGGGTTCCGGGATCAGTTGCAGGACGTGATGGCGCTGGTCCATGCCGAGCCGGCCCTTACGCGCCAGCATCTGCTGCGCGCCGCTTCGCATCAATTCCGCGAAGGCGATGTCCAGCATTGGTGGCATCCTCCGGCTGGCCGCGGGGTGCGCACGCACTTCTCCGACGACTTTCTGTGGCTGCCTTACGCCACGTGCCGTTACGTTGCCTGCGTTGGCGACACCGGCGTGCTGGATGAGAAGATTCCATTCCTCGGAGGCAGACCCGTCAGGCCGGACGAAGACGCCTACTATGATCTGCCGAACCGCTCGGAAGAGTCGGGCACGCTCTACCAGCATTGTGTGCGCGCCATCGAGCGTGGGCTTAACTTCGGCGCGCATGGCTTGCCACTGATCGGCTGTGGCGACTGGAACGACGGCATGAACATGGTGGGCAAGGAAGGCCGTGGCGAAAGCGTATGGCTGGCCTTCTTCCTTTGCGATGTGCTGACGCAGTTTGCCGACCTGGCCCGCGCTCGCAACGACCTCGCCTTCGCCGCACACTGTCTGGCTCAAGCCAGCCAGCTCCAGAAAAACATCGAGAAACATGCCTGGGATGGTCAGTGGTATCTCCGCGCTTGGTTCGACAACGGCGAACCACTCGGCTCGCAAACTAATCCGGAGTGCCAGATTGATTCCGTGTCGCAAACCTGGTCGGTTATCAGCGGGGCTGGGAATCCACAGCGCTCGCTTCAGGCGATGCAGGCGGTGGAAGAGCGGTTGATTCGCCGCGAGGCTGGCTTGATTCAAGTGCTGGACCCGCCTTTCGATCAATCCCCGCTCAACCCCGGTTACATCAAGGGCTATATCCCCGGCGTGCGGGAGAATGGCGGTCAATATACCCACGCCGCGATCTGGACCGCCATGGCTTTTGCCCAGTTGGGAGAGAACGAAAAGGCTTGGGAACTATTCGCGCTGATGAATCCCATCCATCACGGTGCGACGCCCGCACAGATCGCCACCTACAAAGTGGAGCCTTACGTCGTCGCCGCAGATGTTTATGCGGTCGCGCCTCACCAGGGCCGGGGCGGTTGGACTTGGTACACAGGTTCCGCCGGCTGGATGTATAGGCTGCTGCTCGAAACCCTGCTGGGTTTGAACCTGGAGGGAAACCAACTTCGCCTGACGCCGCGCCTGCCGCAAACCTGGACCTCCTTCAAGATTCACTACCGCTATCGGCAAACGCATTATCGCCTCACCGTCACCCGGTCAACCGAGCACTCACCAGTCGCAAACCCACTCTCCCTAGACGGACAGGCTTTGGTGGGAAACACGATCCCCCCCTTGGATGACCGTCGGCCCCATGTCGTCGAGTTCCATATTCCGTGAATGTCATTTGCCAACTCCTCGGTCGCAGCGCTGCTGGGGCCTTGGCGTCACGCCATGTCCCACCGATGTCTTGGCCCGATCCCCAGCGCTTTTCGGCCAGCCAACACCCGAGGTAGGGTTACACCCCATAGCGCAACCTGGCCCACAGCCTATGTTGCGTTGATGAAAGTAACACGACGGTCCCAGACATATTCAATGAACAGCACTGTCATACAGAAAACGTTTCTCGCCATCTCCATGGTCGCACTCACCGCACTCGCTTTGGGTTGCAAACCATCGGCGGAGCAGGATCGCAAGACAACTGCGGAGCAGTTGGACAAGGTCAAACAGGAAACCAAAGCAGCCGCGCAGGATACGAAGGACTATGCCTTTGCGAAAAAGGCGGAATGCGTCGCGAAGATGCAGAGCCAAATGACTGAGATCAATCGGGACTTGGATCAACTCATGGCCCGAATCGAGAAGTCCAGCGACGCCGCCAAGACGGAAGCCAAACCCAAGCTCCAGGCGATCCGTGACCAGGCGGCGAAGTTGAACCAGCAACTTGCCGAGGCCAAGAATGCCACGGAGTCCACTTGGGACGACGTCAAAGCCGGTTTCAAGAAGGGATACGGAGAGTTGAAGGACGCATTCGATTCCGCGCGCCAATGGGTCAGCGACAAGATTGCTCCCTGAGGGCTAAGCGACCTCACCCAGATTTCACATTACACACAACATTATGAAATACACATCTGTCAAAAGAACCGCCTCCGTGAAGGCATTTGCCCTCATCCTCTGCGTTGCCGCCTGGCCGCTCGTCTGTGGCGTGACCGGTTGCAGCACCGGGAATCGGTACAAGCAAAGCACGGGAGAATACATCGATGACCGTGGGCTGACGTCCCATGTGAAGACCGCGCTGGCGGAGGATCATCAGTACAAATACGACGACGTCAACGTGACGACGTTCAAGGGCGTGGTGCAACTCAGCGGCTTTGTCAATACGCGAGACCAGAAGAACCGGGCCGGGGACCTCGCCAAACACGTCGAAGGGATCAAAGAACTCGCCAACAACATCACGGTCAAGGAGTGACCCCATTCAAACCACAAACCAAGCATCGCATCGTTATGAGCAACACCTCACTGAGCGGTATTCCCGCGGCCCGACATTGGAGCCGCAACCTCGTCTTGGCGGCTTTCGTGGCGCTCTGGCACCAGGACGCCTCCGCGGCGCAAGTGGCCGTCGATCTGGGCTCTGCCAGTCGCTTCGCGATTCTCGCCGCGAGCGAGATTACCAGCGTCCCTACCTCCGCCATTCAAGGGGATGTCGGCCTGAGTCCGTCCGCCCGATCGCGCATCGCGGGGTTGACGCCGGTAGAAGTGCAGGGAACGATCTACGCCGCCGATGACGGTGGGGCGGTGGCGGTCATGCTGACGCAGGCCCACGGCGATTTGACCGCAGCCTACAACGACGCGGCAGGCCGGACACCGGTGCCCACGGGACCGTTCTTGAATCCCGGCGGTGCCAACCTGGGGGGACTCAACCTGGTTCCGGGGCTGTACAAGTTCACCGGTGGGGCGTTGATTTCAGGATCCGATCTCACGCTGACGGGCGGGGCGAGTGATGTCTGGATATTCCAGGTGGGCTCCTCGCTCACCGTGGCCGATGGTATCCATGTCGTCCTAATCGGGGGCGCCCAGGCCGCCAACATCTACTGGCAGGTTGGCACTTCTGCCACACTAGGCACATCCGTGATCTTTAAGGGAAGTATCCTGGCTGACCAATCAATTGCGCTTCACACACTTGCAACGCTTGAAGGTAGAGCACTGGCACGAATTGCCGCAGTTACGTTGGACTCGGCCACCATTACGGTTCCGAACCTAACCACAAACACGCTAACACTAGTATCCGCGGATCTCGTTACTGGATTGTACACTTACGCAACTGGACAATCAGTGAATGTTGCCACCAAAACTGTCATAGTTCCGGCGTCAGGAAGTATGCGGTACTACCGCATTCTTTCAGGCACTGCCGTAACCATTACAACGATTAAGCTCTTGAATGGTGTCGTCGAAATCACGTATCGATGAGAAGCGCAGGACACAACCTCTGAGGTTACAGCCCTCTTCCAAAGAGTGGTACGACCGGAATCATCCTAGCTGGTGGGTTTTGCCAAATGACTTAAACGGCGATGACTCGCAGCACGCCAGTCTGGGCGTGCTCAGAGCTTAACGTTGTGCATAATATACAACCGCAGGGGGGAAGTTCAGGAACGCAGGAACTGTGCGGGTATGCTGAAATCTAGCGCGGATGTTTTTCTGGTCCAGTAACGAATGTTGAAATTGGATGTACATCCCACCTTCTCCAAGGGTCTTCTGAATTGCGTCGAGGAGCCTGCCTACCTTTTCTCGGCCAAGGTTTCCCAGAGGAATACCAGAGATGACAAAATCCGGTTTCGCCATGCCGCGCTGGCCTATCTCTGAAAGCAGGAGTTCGGCTGAGCCTGAAACCACTTCCACTCGGCCGTGGTAACCTGCCGTCGTCAGCCTGCGTTTGATACCCCGCACCAAAATCGAATTGATCTCGCAGGCCAAGATTCGTGCTCCGGGGCATCTAGCCGCAAGTTGCAAAGTGAGGGCTCCGGTCCCGGCTCCCAGTTCGATGATCTGCCCGCGATAGGATTCAGGAACCGGAGCAATCATCTTGGCGATGAGAAAGCGTTGGGAGGGCACAATGCCGCCGGTTTGTCCATGTTTCAGAAGACCGGCCCAAAGAAAGTCGAGGCGCGTTGAGAGCGCGTTGGTCATAGCGATGCTGTCATCCAGCGGTTAGGCATACAAATGGGCTAAACCGCTACCGCTGCCGTGCCGTGGGTCGGCCCACTTACACACTCGTGTTCGTGCTCGCGGACAACCAGCACGGGGCATGGGGCGTGTTGCACCACCCGCTCCGCTGTGCTGCCCATAAGGATGTGTTTAATGCCGGTGTAACCGTGCGTGGACAAAACAATCAGGTCCACGTCCAGCGCTCGCGCCGCTGCGGTAATCTCCTGCCATGGGATTCCGTTTCGCACCGTAATCTGGCGGACGAAATGCGTGCCCAAGGCCTGCTCGGTTCGTTGTGCCAATTCTTCTAAGGCTGCTTGCGCCGAGGCGATCCGCGCACGTTTCGCCTCGAACGGCACATAGCCCAACTCGGCGGGCAGCACGTTGGTTTCGATGACGTAGAGCAAGAGAAGTTGCGCACCGAATCGTTCGGCCACTGGCACGGCATAGCGCAGGGCCTTCCGGGAGCAGTCGGAAAAGTCTATCGGCACAAGAATCTGTTTCAGCTTGTGGGGACACGCTTCGGTGAGTAGGCACCGCGGTTGCCGCCTGAGTTGATCAGCACTTTTGCCGCGCTTGGATGCAGGGTTGATTTTCATAGGTTTCCTTTACTTTGTTTTCTTATAGACGATGATGCGAAAGCTCGGAACTGATGACCATCACTGGCGATAAGGTCGGCTTCGCAAAGCCCCATCCAGCTTTGGCCTTTCCGAACACGCCCAGCATCTTCGAATCCCTGCCCGGTTTTGCGCTAACAGCGTCGGCTTGAGACACGTAAACTGGGGAAACTGAGCCTAGGCTCATAATGAATTTGATGCCGTCGGCCACGGACATATCAAGTGGGACTACATCGGCCTCTGGCAGTAGCACGATGGAACCGCTGGTGAGGGGCGGAGTCGGCACAAACACGCTCACCAATGTCTGGCGGGTCTTGGCCTGCACTTCACCGTGTTGCGTGCCGGTGATAAAACCGAGGGAATAGAGGCCGGGCCGCGGGAATTCCACCAGCACCACCTGTTTGAAAGTAGCGGTGTTGTTCGAGGTGAACGCTTCGTTGATTTGCTTAAGGGCGCTGTAGATCTTGTTGAGCAGAGGCACACGCATCAGGAGCACGTCCACCAGTTGAATCAGTTTCCTACCCAAATAGTAGCGGGCGAGGCTGCCGATCAGACCGACCAATAGTATGGCTCCCGCCAAGGCGATCACGCTCCAGTAAAGGTGCCTCGGCCCCTCACCGTTCTGTGCGTGCGTCCAAGACTTGGGTAGGAGCAGCAGCAAGGCATCCGTGTAATTGGCCACGGTGCCAAAGAGCCAGATGACGAGTCCGATGGAAACCGCCGCCGGCAGAACCACCGCCAAGCCCGTCAGAAACGAAGCTTTCCACTGGGCAAAGAGTGTGTTCATGATCGTGTGCAGGGACAAGTGTTGAGCAAGGTTACTCCTTGCGGCGCGACGATAAAGACAGTCAGGCCACCCACGAAAGGCACGCCATTCATAAGTGATCACGGCCCTGGCAGTTCCGTGCTCGGAATCCGCTTGCCGGCCGAGGAACTACTTGGTGCCGTCCTGAATCTTCGCGCCAGCCTTTTCCATGTCCTCTCCAAAGCCGTGGGCCGTGTTGCAGCCCAGGCCGACAAAAGCCAGGAGGGTGGTGGCCAGGAACAAAAGAACGAGTCGCTTAACCAAGGTGATGTGACTTGTTTTCATGGCGTAATAATAGTCTCGGAAACCAGGTGGTCGCTATGGGGTGTTCACCCCATCTGAAAGCTTCCAGTCGAGCCTGGGCCTCATGCGACCGGTGAGGTCATCGGCTCAACTGACTTGTCGGCACAGGCTTCGACTCTGCTCATCAGACTGCCCTTGGTTTCACAACCAACAGTACGATCCCAGCAACGAGCGCGAGCGCTCCGACGACCGGCGGGATGAAGTGGCTTTCGGTGGTCGCAATATGCAGGCCAAGAAACTCCACGGGTTTTCCCGGGGTTTTGAAGGTGATGCCCGAGTAAGCGAGCACCACGATGCCGAGGGTGACCAAAATGACAGAAGCAACTATTTTTGTGTTCATACTAGAGCTAGAGCGTTCTTTTACTTCTACCAACGACTTCTTATAGCGACCGTCTGCGGCCGGAAATGAGGTTCACGAGTACCATGACGACAGCAATGACCAGCAGGATGTGAATGAATCCGCCCATCGCAGAGCTGGTTACCAGTCCCAGCAGCCACAGAACGATCAACACTACCGCAATCGTGTATAACATAGGATTTTCCTTTCCATTTTGTGTCACTGCGGGCTGGCGCTCTTGTGCGCCAGCCAGCAGCGACTGAACGGCTTAGTTGCTAGCGACCGGCACGGCGATGGTCATGTTATTGATCACACTGCTCACCCCTTCAATGTCCGTGACCAGTTTGGTGACGAGGCTCTTTTCGGCGGCGTTCTTGGCCACGCCGCTTAACGTAACGACGCCAGCCGTCGTCTCAACCTTCGTCTTGAGGGCGCTGGTCGAGCGATGAGACAGCAATGACGACTTTACTTGAGCTGTGATGGAGGCGTCGTCAATCTTCTCGCCGAACGTTTCTGCCGGCTGGTCCGGAGAGGGGACCACCGTCATTTCGTTTTTCACCGACTTGACCCCTTCGACATCTTTGGCGTATTCGGCAGTGAGTTCCTTTTGCGCCTGGCTGGAGGCCTTACCGCTCAAGGTGACGACACCGTCGGTAACGTTTACGTCGGTTTTGGTGGCTCGCACATTGCGATGAAACAGAAGGGTGGTTTTCACCTTCGTTCCCAGCCATCCGTCCGAAGGTTCGGTGGGGCTATCTGCGCTGACTTTCAACTTATTGTGCACACTCTTGACGCCGGGCAAACTCTCCACGGTGTCTTGAGCGAGCGACCTATGCGAGCTGTCGGCGACAGTTCCCGTCAACGTAACAGCCCCGTTCTTGGATTCGGTCTTAATCGAATCGCCCTTGAGTTGGGTTTTGAACACATAAGACTGTTTGGTGGCTGACTCGATGCGGTCGTCCGTCTCAGAGGCCCGGAGCGATGTATTGCTTACTAACACTGTGCTCGTGGCTACTAAGACCGCGAGCGAATATTTCGTTTTCATTCTTCTATTTTCTTTCTGTTGTTGTGATTTGTTATTTAACACAGGAAGCACCTTACATTATGGACCTTGTCCTTGCTATGGGGTGTTACCCTACCTAGGTTGGGCTAGGATTGGTGCGGAGTGCTCGAACAGTCAGGAATCAAGCAAAGGACGGGCGGCGTGTCTTAGCCGTGACTATTCAATAGCCGGTAGGGCGAGGCTCCTGCCGAGCCGATCTGGGCTGGTGGATCGGGCGTTTGGCCGCCGCCATAGAGAGCGGCCGCGAAACGCTTGCCCGACGCGGCTCGGCCCTACCGGCTACTGAATAGATACGGCTTAGGCTGACGCATAAGCACTTCCGCTGGCAGACGGGAACCGTGTCCAGCGCTGGGGCGGAATTAAGCATCGCAGGTTTACGAGCACGCAGCGTAGCTGACCCTCTCCCGGCGGGAGAGAGTCAGCCGGTCCGCGCGGCCGGCAGACTATTTGCAACCGCAGGCGGGGCAGGATTCCTTGATCGCCTTTTCGACCGCTTCGCGGGTTTCACCCGTGCGCTTCTGAATCCGGCCCAGCAATTCTTCCTGCTTGCCTTCGGCGAATTGAAGATCGTCATCCGTGAGCTTGGCCCATTTCTGCTTCAGCTTGCCCTTGGTGATATTCCAGTCGCCTTTGATTTCGAGCTTAGTCATAACGTTTCTATTTTTGTTTTTGTTGCTTGTTGTATTCACCGTCAACGTGACGGCAAAAGTGTGCCCGCGGCCGGTGGGGCTGATTTCGCCGACTCATCCGCCACCCGCTTAAGGGAAGTATCATCGGCTTACGGCTGACCCGGCCAGGTGCCATAATTCATGGGCTTGGGCGTTCATCGTTCACCCAGTTTTCCTTCGTCATTGCGAATCATCCTCAATCAATCCAGTAGCCTTTGCGGTTGCAATGACGATGCAGTCCGATTTCGTAATTCCGAGTGAGCAGCGACTCCTTAGTGTGCTCGGGGGTCTCCTTGATGGTCTCGCGGGAGGGGTTGTTAAACACCTTCGACTCGTTCTACGTCACGCGTTCAGTCCATTGCGGTGATACCAGAACGTTCTTTCCCGGCCACCAGTTCTTGGTTCCGACAGCATGTGTGTCAAAAGTGAGGCCCCCGTTCCGGGATTTCTGTTGCGGCTTAGCGGAGGTCATTAGACCTCGACGTAACCCTTGCCGGTCTTTTCCAAGATCAGTTTGGCAGCGTGGTCCTGCGCCGCGGCTTCGTCGGCGAAGCTCTTCACGCTGCTCTGGCCGTTCGTGCCGTTGCGGCCGAAGCGGACCAGGGTTTCTTTACCGGTGACTTGTATTTCCCAGAACTTGTCCGAACTGCCGGCGACGTACTCGAACCGGCGCTTATTGCTTGTGCTTGGCATGGTGGATTCTCTCTTTTCTCTCTTGTTTGCGTGGATGGATTTGAGTGCGACGGGCGCGGCGGCGCGGACGCCGACATAGGACGGAAAGCGCGGGACGCCCCCGTCTGTCAATTCTTGGTAGCGAAACGTGATCGTACTTCCTATCGGCGGCGGACTCCCTCGTTCGGCGTCGGAGAAGCCGGTGCCAACTGAGAACTGGGTGCCATCGGCAAGCTCGACCAAGAGCGCGCCGAGACGGCCTTGGTGTCGGCCCTTGCCAGGTTCGTGGCCCACGACGCGGGCCTCGCTATCGACGAAGCTTTTGATTTTCAGCAGCGTCAGCGATCGTCCGGCTTCGTATTTCGAGCCCGGCTGGCGCAGCATCAGACCTTCACCGCGCAGAGCTTCGACGCGGGCCAACTCACGGCGCAGGTGGTCCAGGCCGGTGCAAACTTCATGCTCGTGGGCGAGAGCATAGGGCGGATGGTTCTTCTGCATGATGCGTTCGATCATCCGCAAGCGTTCCTCGAAGCCAGTGCCGCCTTCCGGGGCGTCGAAGACACGAAACCGCACTTCCTTCCATAAATCAGTCTTGTCTTGGCGGCGGACGATGCCGACCGTGCGCTGAAACTTCTTGCGGTCGATCCAGAACTCGCCATCCAATGGTTCATTCGGCAGGCCGGTGCAGAACCAGTCGGGCGCGTGGAAAAGGTTGCCTTGCCGCGAAAGGAAGACCTCCCCGGTCCAATACGCCCTGACTCCGTCGAGCTTTTCCGACATGAGCCAACCCGCCAGGTCGCTGACGCCATCCCATCGCTCGGCCAGCAACAAAAGCGGCGCTGGCACGCCTTTCTTGGGCTTTTTCACCTGCTCCGGCAGGGCGCCCCCGATGCGCTCTTCCTCGGCCGCATCGCCTCGCAGCTTGCGCAGGTGCTTGCAGGTGCGTTGCTCGATGGCCAAGGATTGATTCCGCCACGCCGGGCACGAGCAGCTATAGACGCCGCCGACGTTTTTGAGAACGTACGGCTTGCGCCCAGAGCCTTGCATCTCGATCAATTCGCCGTCTTGAAGATTGGGCATATAATCGTCAGTCTTTCAGGCAGAACCTTTCCGGGCGCGCTTCGGCCAACCGCTGGCCCAGTCAAGTCTTTGGCCGGACAGCTCAACGGTTAGCGGCGAAGCAATAGGACACGACGACAATGACGAGAAGAAGGCTGATCGACCCTCCACCAACATAATAGATATTGGCAAACAGTGGTGAGAACAATAGTGACATATTTGTCCGTTCTTTTTGAATGGCGAGGTTATTGCCATCATTGCACTCGGCGACGTTACTCTTAGGGCTGGTCTTCTGCTACGGGGGTAACCCTACTCTCGGGTTCTATCGAATATACGGCGGCCCTTGACAGGTGCCTGACTCATGGGCTTGGGCGTTCATCGTTCACCCACTCTTCTGCCCGTCAATTCGAAGCATCTCAATCAATCCAGTAGCCTTTGCGGTTGTAGTGCCGATGGAGTCCGATTTCGTAATCCCGAGTGAGCAGCGATTCCTCCGTGTATTCGGGTGACTCTTTGATGGTCTCGCGGGAGAGGTTGATAAACACCTTCGATTCGTTCCAACTCACGCGCTCAATCCATTGCGGTGACACCAGAACTTTCTTCCCTGGCCACCAGTTCTTGGTTCCGACAAGCAGATAGCGAATCGTCCACGACTCGTCCTCAAGGACAAAATCCTCGACGTGGCCGATCTCGCCATCGAGGGCTTGGAGATGGTAGCCCGTCACTTCGTGAGTGCTACGCAGATGGCAATCCCACGCCTTCGCAGTTTGGGTAGATTCTTCCCATTTGGTCCGGTCGCGCTCAAGGTAGGTGGAATTTCCCCACACCGATGAGCCGCTCCAATAAGTCGGCCAGCCATAGTAACCGAAGTAGTCTTCCTCGAACCGGCGGGAGACGGGCTTGTTGCTGTCCAAGGAAGGACTGTTCTCGATCTGCTTTTTGGTCAAATCAACGGTAAGATGCTTTTTGCTCTTGGTCACGCTCTTCAGCGCATAAGGAGAGATCAAGACTTTCCTGCCCGTGAGCCAGTTTCCTGTGTCGGCGACCAAATAGCGAATGGCCCAGTGCCGGTCGTCAAAGAAGAATTCTTTGACCCTCCCAATTTCGCCGTCGAGGCTGTCTAGTTTGTAACCGTTCAGTGTTTTTACTTTGCTTAACATAATAGTGTTCTTGTTTTGTTTGCTGTTGGCATCCGGTTGACAAGCGTGCGTGAGAATTCGTTTTCACGGCGAGCGGTTCGGATGCACGCGGGCATCCTAGTCCAGAGGGGACGCCTTTGCTATGGGGTGTAACCCTACCATGGCCGATTCCAAGCCCCATAGGCGCTAACTTTGCAGCAACTGGCCCAGGCTTCCTTGTGTTTTGGCAAACCCAAATTCCACAATGCCGGCCAATAAACTCATTTTCATTGGCAAATCCAGTTCTCGGTTTGCGTTAGGTTAGCGCCTATGCTCTAAGCCCCCCGACCACTGCTCCCGCTGGCTGGACACTTGAAAAGCGAAATACCTGTGCGCCGCCGCGGCCGCTTTCAGCAGTCCCCACGCCAGATATGAATTCTTACGTCTTACAACCCCAGCACCCTACAGGTTTTACGAAAATGGTGACCATAGATCGAGAGGGTGACGGCCAGAGGAAAATGGGAGGGGCGGCGGAAGAGGGTCCACAGCAGCAAACCCCAGTAGTGGAAACGTTCGCGGCCAATAATGCCCAGCCGGACATTGGCACGGAAGAACGCCATAATGTATCGCCAGTTCAAGGAGCCGGTGATTTTCGGTGGTGCGAACTCGCGCAGGAGTGTGTGGATCCGCTGGTAGTACGGCCCCGGCGCATAGAGGTGGCCCATGAGGCTTCGGTAGCCCTCGCGCAAGGTCTCCCGGTTCATCCGCGGAATGAAGTTGGTGGTCCCATCCAGGTTGTTGCCGGAGGTCTGGCCAATCAGGCGACCCTCGAGGTTCAGCCGCTGGTGAAGCTTCGTGCCGGGAATGGCTTGCAGCAGACCGACCATCGCCGTAACGATGCCGCTGCGCTGGATGAACTCGCTCTGCCGCGCAAAGATCGTGGGCGTGTCACTATCGAATCCCACGATGAAGCCGCCCTGCACCTCCAACCCCGCGCGCTGGATGCGCTTCACATCGGCGATCAGGTCACGGCCCCGGTTCTGCCGCTTGTTGCATTCGGCCAGGCCGGCTTCCTCCGGAGTCTCGATGCCGATAAACACCTGGTTGAACCCGGCCTCGACCATCAACCGCATCAGTTCCTCATCGTCGGCCAGATTGATGGACGCCTCGGTGAAGAGCGGAGTGCCGCGCCGGCTTTTCTGCCACTGGATGAGCGCCGGCAGCAAGTCCTCCTTGAGCGCCCGTTTGTTGCCGATGAAATTGTCGTCCACGAAGAACACGGCCCCGCGCCAGCCAGCCCGGTGGAGGCTGTCCAACTCGGCGATCACTTGTGCCGTGGTCTTGGTGCGCGGCCGATGCCCGAACATCGCGGTGATGTTGCAGAAGTCGCAGTCGAAGGGGCAGCCGCGCGAGAACTGCACGCTCATGGAGGCGTAGCGCCGCAAATCCGCCAGCTCCCACAACGGTGCTGGTGTCTGGCGGATATCGGGGAATTCTGACGAGGCATACAGACGCCGGGCAGCGCCGCGCTCGAAGTCACGCAAGAATCCCGGCAGGGTCACCTCCGCTTCATTCAGCACGAAATGGTCAACTGCGGGAAACTGTTCGTAGCCTAGAGTGAACAGCGGCCCACCCGCGACGATCGTTTTGCCCGCTGCGCGGCAACGCGCAATCAGTTCGTGCGCCGAGTCCTGCTGGGCAATCATCCCGCTGATGAAGACCATATCCGCCCAAGCCAGATCCTTCTCACGCAGCTTCCGTACGTTGACGTCCACGAGCCGCTTCGTCCAATTTGCCGGCAGCATCGCCGCCACGGTAAGCAGCCCCAAGGGCGGCAGCGAAGCCTTCTTGCCGATGAATTGCAGCGCGTGTTTGAAGCTCCAAAACGTGTCCGGAAATTCCGGGTATAACAGTAATGCCTTCATCCGCTTCCAAGCTGGCTGCTAACCCGCTCGCGCGCTATGGGGTGATCACCCCATATACAAATTGGAACAGCTATCCGATGCTGACCACGGTTTCGCGGCTCAGCCAGCGCAAAGCGAACCGTCCGTCACGAAGCTCTGAGATGGCGTGGGGCCGGTTCACCGCCTAGGCGGGCGTTGTTAACGCGATGATGAAGACAGAGTCAAAACCAGAACTCGGTCAGGAGGTGCCTGCCCGCACCGATTGCGAGACCGTCCCCGTCTCGCCCGCAAGCCGTTCGTTCCCGGTCATCGCCATGGCGGCTTCGGTGGGCGGTTTGAAGGCTCTGTCCGTCGTTCTGGGCGGCTTGCCGGCGGATTTCCCGGCCGCCATTGCCATTGTGATGCACCTTTCTCCCGACCATAAGAGTCTGCTGGCGGAGATTCTGAAATATCGCACTCAGTTGAAGGTCAAGCAGGCTCAGACGGGTGACATCCTCAGTCCGGCGAGTGTTTTTATCGCCCCGCCCAACCACCACCTGTCGGTGGCAAAAGGCGGCCGTTTGGAGCTTTCCTCCTCTGCTGCGGAAAAAGTTCATCATGCCCGTCCATCCGCCGAGCCGCTGTTTGCTTCGGTGGCCGAGGTTTATCAGGCGAATGCCATTGCCGTCGTGCTCACGGGTGGCGACGGGGACGGCTCCTTCGGGGTGCAGATCATCAAGGACAAGGGCGGCCAGGTCATTGCGCAAGACCGGCCCACGTCGGAGGATTTCAGCATGCCGGAGACTTCGATCAAGACCGGCGACGTTGATTTCATCCTGCCCTTGGACGAAATCGGCCCCAAGTTGGTGGAACTAGTCGGCGCCAGCAGCGAACCAGCTCCCAGCCAGACGACCGCGCAACGGCACGTGCCGGCACCAGCCTTGGCAGAACTTGCGATGTCAGGCCATTCGGCTGGAGTCAAAGCTGCCATCATCCAGCGCAGGTAATTGGCAGATGAAACAGGAACCCACACTGAATCGCCGAGCGAAACATCCGATCCGAGCCACTCGCGAGACCACTTCCGCTTTGCCGGCCAGCGTCTCATTTCCCATCGCCGGCATCGGGGCCTCCGCCGGAGGACTCGAAGCCTTGGAGCAGTTTCTGGGACATGTGCCGGCCGGGAGCGGCCTGGGGTTGGTCATCGTTCAACACTTGGACCCGACGCTTAAAGGGATCATGCCCGAACTGCTCCGACGCGCCACTGGCATGAAGGTCGTGCAGGTCAAGGATCGCACCCCGGTGCGGCCGGACTGCGTCTATGTGATTCCGCCGAACCGAGACATGTCCATGCGCTATCGGAGCGACTTGCTCGGGGCCGCGCTGACGATCGCATCGAAGCGCAGGGGAGGGACGGTAGTGAAGTGTTGCTATCCCGTGGCAGGAAAGTATCATGGGACGCGAGTGGTGACGGGAAAACAAATGGCGCCCAGCCGCCCCCCCCGGCCTTCAGGCCCAGCAGAAGCAGGCCCCTGCCCGCCAGCACGCCGCTTCAGGGGCTTGATTGTGCCGCCGAAGGCCAGGGCCTTGGCCGAAGGTATTTTTGAGGTTACTGATGGCTGGTACCTCCCGGAAAGCCCGCGCCATGAATAGTACGCCGATCCCCTTAACCGCCACCGCCAAGTTGCGTCGCCGCGCCGAAGTCCGGCAGCGGAAGAATCAGCGGCCAGCGGTCAGAGCACAGAGGTCAGAGGCGGACAGCCAGCGCCTCGTCCACGAATTGCAGGTCCACCAAGTTGAACTGGAGCTACAGAACGCCGAGCTTCAGGAAGCCCGGGAGCGGATGGAGGTGCTGCTGGACAAATACACCAGCCTCTACGATTTCGCCCCGGTCGGCTATTTCTCCCTGGACGAAGAGGGCCAGATCATGGAGGTGAACCTGACAGGAGCCGCCCTGCTTGGCCTGGAACGGTCCCGACTCATAAATCGGCGCCTACTGCGTTTTGTGGCCCTGACGAGCCAGGCGGGCTTTCGAGCCTTCCTGCAACAAGTCTTCGGCGCACCGGGGAAACGGGTTGGTGAGGTGAGCATGCGGAAGGAGGACGGCACCGTTTTCTGGGCCAATTTCCACGCCGTGTCGGCCAGCGCAAGCAGCGATCCGCGAAAGTGGTGTTGGGTGGCGGTTTCGGACATCACAGCCCTCAAGGGAGCGGAGGAGGCGCAACGCCGCCTGGAGGCGCTGGCCGCGACCAACCGCGAGTTGGAGCGGGAAATTGCCCGGCGGCAAGCGGTGGAGTCATCTCTCAAGCAAAGCGAGCAACGCCAACGCCAGTTATGGGAGCAGTCGCGCCACATGCAGGAACATTTGCGGCATCTGTCCCGCCAGATTTTGTCGGCGCAGGAGGAAGAACGAAAGCGCATCAGCCGTGAGCTGCACGATGTCATTGCTCAGGTTCTGACCGGCATCAATGTCCAGTTGGCGACCTTGAAAACGGAGACCTCGGTCAATAACGAGGGCCTCAACCAGAACATCTCCCGCACGCAACGGCTGGTGGAGAAGTCGGTGGACGTCGTGCATCGGTTCGCCCGCGAGTTGCGCCCGGCGGTGTTGGATGATCTCGGACTGATTCCCGCCCTGCATTCGTTCTTGAAAGACTTTACCACGCAGACCGGCGTCCGCACTCGTTTGACGGCCTTTGCAGGCGTGGACCAATTGGACTCGGTCAAACGGACGATGCTCTATCGCGTCGCCCAGGAGGCGTTGAATAATGTTGCCCGCCATGCGCAAGCCAGCCGGGTGGAAGTGAGCCTCCGCGAACTTTCTGGCACCGCGCACCTGCGCATCCAGGACGACGGCAAATCCTTCGCGGTGGAACGGGTGTTGCGCGCCAAAAAGAACCAACGCCTGGGGCTGCTGGGCATGAGAGAGCGCGTGGAAATGGTCGGCGGCAAGTTCACGGTGGAATCCGTCCCCGGCCAGGGCACGACCATCTCGGCGGAAATTCCGCTGGACAGCGGTCGACGCGGGGGGGGCGGAAAACCCGCTGATGGAGCCAACTAACAATCAACCTGAAGGATGATCTTTAATGAAGAATAGAAGCCCCCAAACCACTTCCCCAGCGCCTCGTTTGCCCAAGTGTCCCACCGGCATCCAGGGTCTCGACGAAATCACCGGCGGCGGGTTGCCGCGCGGACGGCCCACGCTGGTGTGCGGCGGCGCGGGGTGCGGCAAGACGCTCTTGGCCGCGGAATTCCTCGTGCGCGGCGCAGTGCAGTTCGGCGAGCCGGGCGTGTTGATGGCCTTCGAGGAGACGGAAAAGGAGCTGACGGCCAACGTCGCCTCGCTCGGATTCAACCTGGCGGACCTGGTGCGCCGCAAGAAGATCGTCCTCGACTATGTCCACGTCGAGCGCAGCGAAGTCCAGGAGAGCGGCGAGTATGATCTGGAAGGGTTGTTCGTCCGCCTCAATCACGCGATTGATTCCATCGGCGCCAAGCGCGTGGTGTTGGACTCGCTGGAAGCGCTGTTCGCCAGCCTGCCCAACGAGGCCGTCCTGCGCGCCGAATTGCGCCGGCTCTTCCGCTGGCTCAAGGACAAGGGCGTGACTGCTGTCATCACGGCCGAGCGCGGGCGCGAACAACTCACGCGCCACGGGCTGGAGGAATACGTGTCCGACTGCGTCATCCTGCTTGACCATCGAGTCACTGATCAGATTGCCACGCGGAATCTGCGCGTGGTGAAATATCGCGGCGCGATGCACGGCACCAACGAATTTCCATTCCTCATCGGCAACGAGGGTCTCAGCGTGCTGCCCATCACGTCGCTGGGGCTGAATCACAAGATCTCGGCCGAGCGGATTGCCACCGGCATCCCCCGGCTCGACGCGATGCTGGGCGGGCGGGGCTTTTTCCGCGGCAGCAGCATTCTGCTCACGGGCACGCCCGGCACCGGCAAGACCATCGTCGCCGCCAACTTCGCCAATGCCGCCTGCCGGCGCGGGGAGCGCACCCTCTTCTTCTCGTTCGAGGAATCGCCCAACCAGATCATCCGCAACATGCAGTCCATCGGCTTGCGCCTGGAGCCGATGGTCAAGCGCGGCTTGCTGCGGTTTCACGCGGCGCGGCCGTCGCTCTACGGCTTGGAAATGCACCTGGCCACGATGTTCAGGGAGATCGTCGCGTTTCAACCCCGGGTCGTCGTCATGGACCCGATTACCAGCCTGATGGACGCCGGCACCGCCTCCGAATGCCGGGCGATGGTGACGCGGCTGGTGGATTATTTGAAGGCCGGACAAGTCACCACGCTCTTCACCAGCCTGACCCAAAGCGGTCACGCGCTGCAACAAAGTGAAGCCTCGATGTCCTCGCTCATGGACGCCTGGCTGTTGTTGCAAGACATGGAAGGCAACGGCGAACGCAATCGCGTGCTCTACGTGCTCAAAGCGCGCGGCATGGCACACTCGAACCAGATCCGCGAGTTCCTGATTTCGGACCGGGGGATTGACGTCGTGGACGCCTACATCGGTGTCAGCGGCGTGTTGACCGGCTCGGCGCGCGTGGCGCAAGGGGCCCTCGAAAAAGCCGCCGTGCTGGCCAGCCAGCAGGAAGCCGCCCAGCTCAAGCGCGAAGTGGAGCGCAAACGCGCGGCGCTCGAACGGCAAATCAGCGGGCTGCGCTCCGATTACGAAAGCGAAGCCTTGGAACTCCGGCGCATTGCCGAACAAGTCGGCACGCGAACTTCCGTGCTGGGCACCGAGCGGGCGGCATCAGGCATCTTGCGGCAGGCGGATATCAAGGTGGCGGCCAGCACGCAGGTCAAACCCAGACTGGGGAGGAAGAATTGATGAAACCCAAAACGGTGAAACGATCTACCTCCCCGGCCCGGCGCGCGGGCGTCACGCCCGCTTTAGACTCGCGAATGGCGAGCGCGCCGACGAAGCCCCAACCACACCAAGTCCCGCGTCCAAAGCGGGCCAAAGCCCGCGCCCTCCGCCCGCCTGCCAAACTCTGGCAACTGCGCCTTTACGTGATGGACTCGACCCCCAAATCGCAGACGGCGTTCGCGAACCTGAAGCAGTGTTGTGAAACCCACCTCAAAGGCCGCTATCGCATCACGGTGATTGATTTGCTGAAGCATCCTCATCTGGCCAAAGGCGATCAGATCCTGGCCATTCCCACGGTGGTGCGCAAGTTGCCGAAACCCGTGCGCACCATCATTGGCAATCTTTCCGATACCGAGCGCGTGCTCATCGGCTTGGATTTGCGCGCGGCGGATTAGCCGCAAGGCACACCAGTGAAAACCATCAAAACCCGCCGTGCGACGCAGGCCCTGGAGAAGTCCCGGGCCCTCCGGCCGACGGGCCAATACTTCTTGCGCCTGTTCGTGGCGGGGGCCACGGCCCGATCGCGGCAGGCGGTCCTGCGCGTCCGTGAACTGTTTGAAGTGAAACTGAACGGGCGCGGCCAACTGGAAGTCATCGACATCTACCAACAGCCCGGACTGGCGCGCGTCAACCAGATCGTCGCGACCCCGACGCTCATCATAGAGTTCCCGCCGCCGGTGCGCCGGTTCATCGGCAGCCTGGCGAACATCACCGGCCTGTTCGTCGAGTTGGACTTGATCAAAGAAGGTAAAATCGCGCTTTGAAAACTCCCCGCCACCAACGCGTGAAACAAACGCTGAAAAGCTCAAAAGCTGGCACACTGAAATTTCAGAGTGTCAGCGTGTCAGCATTTCAGCGTTTGACTGCGCGCCTGGCCGAAGCCGAGGAAACGATCCGCGCCATCCGCAGCGGCGAAGTGGATGTCGTGGTGGTCACGGCCAAACAGGGGGTGCAAATGTTCACCCTGGAAGGTGCCGGGGATGCCTACCGCGTGCTCATCGAATCCATGAACGAAGGGGCGCTGACGCTGACGGCGGACCAGACGATTCTTTACGCCAATCAGTGTTTTGCCCGCATGGTCAAATGCCCGCTGGAGCAGGTGCTGGGCAGTTCCTTTCGTCGCTTTCTCTCCGCGGCGGACCAAGTCACGCTTCGGCTGCTTCTGCAATGGGCTGAGCCAGCCGGCGCCAAGATCCAGGTGCTGCTCGAGCTTGGCGACCGCGCGCCACTCTCGGTGCAGATCTCCCTTCGGCCGCTGGTGCATAGCGGGGCGACCTTCGGCATGGTGGTAACCGATCTGACGGAGGCCCGGCGGCACGAGGAACTGCTGCGGGCCTTGACGCAGCGCGTGGTGGAAGTGCAGGAAGCCGAGCGCGGGCGCGTCGCTTTGGAATTGCACGACGGCATCACCCAACTGCTCTGCGCCATCCTCGTGCGCAGCCAGACGCTGGCGGACAGGCTTTCGGCGCACGACGGGCCCGCTAGGCGAGAGGCGCTGCAACTGCGCGAACTGCTCGGCCAGACGGCCGGGGAAGTAGAGCGCATCTCGCGCAATCTGCGGCCCAGTATTCTGGACGAGCTGGGGCTGGTCGCCGTTTTGCGCGCCACCAGCGCGGAGTTCGCAGACCGAACCGGCGTATCCGTCAAGCTGGCCTGCGTGCAGTTGACCACGCGGCTGCCCGCGAACACCGAGTTGACCCTTTACCGCATTCTCCAGGAAGCCTTGAAGAACGTGGGGCAACACGCCCGCGCCCGCCATGTGGCGGTGAACTTGACCAAGCGGGGCAACCTAGTGCGGTTGACGATCAAAGATGACGGTATCGGCTTTGACGCGGAGCGCCACCCGGCCGACCGAAAAGGCAAGGGCGGACTGGGCCTGCTCGGCATGAGCGAGCGAGCGACCTATATGGGTGGCGCTCTCACGGTAAAATCCGTCCGCCGTGTCGGCACGGAAATCGAGGTGCGCATTCCTCTGGCCCCAAGCGCGGCAGCGGTTGACTGAACTGATTTATGAAACCCATCACCGTCCTGCTGGCGGAAGACCACGAGATCGTCCGCGAAGGTCTGCGGAAGTTATTGGAGGCCGACAGCGATATTGAGGTGGTCGGGACAGCCGCCAACGGCCGCCAGGCGGTGGCCCTGACCAAGAAACTGCGCCCCGACGTGGTCGTGATGGACATCGCGATGCCGCTACTCAACGGTCTGGAAGCCACCCGGCAAATTCGCGCGGCCTTTCCGGACACGAAGGTGCTCATTCTTTCCGCGCACAGTGACGACGCTTACATTGAGCAAGTGATGGCGTTGGGTGCGGCGGGGTATTTGATCAAACAGACCTCCGCCCACTTTCTGTCCCAGGCGATCCGGGAAGTCCAAAAGGGCAGTACCTTCTTCAGCCCCTCCATCGCCCGGCAAATGCGCGATCATTACGAGCAAGCGACCGGTCGAGTCGGATTGCTCAAGAAGAAGGGCGACCGCCTCACCTCGCGCGAGGTGGAGGTGCTCCAACTGATTGCCGAAGGCGAGGCCAACAAGCAAACGGCGGCGGAACTCGGCATCAGCATCAAGACCGTCGAGAAACACCGGCAGCGCCTGATGGAGAAGCTCAACATCCACGATACCGCGGGCCTCACCCGCTACGCCATTGCGGCGGGCATCATCGAAAGCAGTGTCCAGTTGACCATCATTTAGCGCCGCCGTGCCGGAGCGGGATTTCCGCTCCCGCCGCAAGTTCCGCTTTTGGCCATGATGCGGAAGCAAAGTCGGTGCCGTGTCCGATGGGGTGAACACCCCATAGCGATCCCACCGGTCTCCCGCTAATGTGGCCGCCTTATGAAATATCCAACATGTTTCCGCACCGGAAAGTCAGCGGCCGCTCCCTTTAGCGCGGCAGCACGGCCGATTACAGGCGTGTCCAAAATAAACAGTAAATACCTGATGATATCGGCCGCCGTGGCGATGGTCGGTTTACTACCGCAAAGCCAAGCCGCTTTGATTTTAGGTTCGGCTAACGGCTTCGCGGTTCTGGGGGCTTCGACAGTGACGAGCACTGGAAACACGGTGCTCTACGGAGACCTTGGGCTTTCTCCAGGTACTTCGATCACTGGCTTCTCCTCCATTGATGGGGGTCCGGGGATCGTGCATGGAACGATACACCAAACTGACGCGGTCGCGGCCCAGGCCCAGGCTCATGCCCTCATTGCATACAATACTCTGGCAAGCATGGTGCTTAATGCAAACTTGACCGGTCAGGATCTGGGTACGCGCACGCTCGTGCCAGGCGTCTATAAATTTGACACGGAGGCTCAACTGACGGGAATGCTCACTCTGAACGCGTTGGGCAACCCCAATGCGTCCTTCGTTTTCCAGATTGGGAGCACGCTCACGACCGCCAGCGGTGCGTCGGTTCTCCTGATCAATGGAGCTGAAGCCGACAACGTGTTTTGGCAAGTCGGCTCCTCCGCGACTATCGGGACAAGCACGGAGTTTGCGGGCACTATTCTCGCTGACCAGAGCATCACCTTTACCACCGGGGCAAACACAACCGGCAGAGCCTTGGCGTTGAACGCTGCCGTGACCCTGGATGACAACGAATTCAGACTTCCCACCACCCCCATCCCGGAACCGGGCTATTTCGGGGCGTTGACCTTTGGCGCTTCTGTCTTCGGCGCTTGGCAGTGGGTGGCGGCGCGGCGGCGCAAGGCCTGTCGCGCCTGAAAATTCGCAAGGGGAAGCGGCTGGATGCCTGCCTTAAGCAAGCCTCCGCCGCCTGTTGCCCGGGGCGATACGTTAAGCCGTATCCATGCAGCAAAAGACATTCGCAATTGCGCGGCAGACAGCGTAGGACAGGCGTCGCGCCTGTCTCCATCTTCGATCCCATTGAGCACTAAAAGGTGAACGTTACCAACCCATCGGATTCCTTCACCCGAACCAATGTTTTGCGATGTCAGAGACAGGCGCGACGCCTGCCCTACAGCGTAGATACGGCTAAGGGTTGCGCCATCAGTGCGGTCATCACCGCGAGCAGCGTCCAGTTGACTATCGTTGAGTGCGGCACGCTTTGCCTAGGCGTGTCTGTGTAGTGGCCAATTGAGTCCGGCCACACCCCGCCCTCTCTTCCCCGGAGAGGGGGCATTCAGAGAGCCGCGCTGGCTTGAGTCACCGCCCAGTAATGTTCCTGAAACGGGCGGAATATGCTCCCTCTCCCAGGGGAGACGGCTGGGGTGGGCGCGAGCCTGGGCTCTCAGTGAATGGATACGGCTTAGGCGTCTTCGCGCAAGGCGAGCACTTGGGTGATCTGTTCGATCCGGCAGTGCAATAGACTGTTTTAAGCGCGTTGGAGGGGTGAAGTCACGCATAGCGAATCCGACCAAACCACGGATGAAGTGCTGCGATGAAATCGAAAGCTTCACGTCCGCCGTCGGGCCTTGCGCAAACGCCTCGCTGAGGCATGGGCAAAGGCCCGCCCAAGATCCCGACTTGGATTACCTCAATCATCCCGAGGTGGTTTTTACCCTGCCTATCCTGTTTGTCAACCAACCGGATAGGCAGGGTTTTTACGAGAAAGTTCACCAACCCTTGGTAGGGTAACACCCCATAGCACGGCCCAGGCTTCTGGCCTATTCTTTGGGCGTGAAGGCGAACCCCCTTCCGCAAGTATAAGTCAAAAATCAATAATACATCAACGATGAAACACAACAGTAACCATAACAAGGCTCGTGGCGCCGGCGCCGAGTTAGTGCCCGTTCGCTTTGAGTTCACCCATCCGACAGCCAGCACGGTTTGCGTAGCGGGAACTTTCAACCAGTGGCAACCCGCCACCAAAGCTATGCACTCCTCTGGCAACGGTCAGTGGCTGAAGGAGACGGCCTTGACGCCCGGCAGCTACGAATACTGCCTGGTAGTGGACGGCCAGTGGATGCCTGACCCGCTGGCCCGAGAAACCGTGCCCAACCCATTTGGCGGACGGAATTCGCTCCTTACGGTGACGAGCCTGCCGGAAACAGATCATCTCGTTGCCGAGGCAATTTTGACAAAAAAACAAACCAATAAACATAAAACACAGACAATATGAACAAAGAGACACAAGCAATTAGTAATGACGTGAGTCAACTAGCCGAAGATGCACGGGCCTTGATGGTCGCCACTGCCGACGTGGCCGGAGAGAAAGTCGGGGAAGCCCGCAAGCGTCTCGCCGCCGCCTTGGAAAACGGCAAAGAAATCTATGGCCGCGTTCGCGAGAAAGCGGTCGAAGGCGCCAAAGTGGCTGACGCAGCCGCGCATGAGCATCCCTATCAAGCGGTCGCCATCGGCGTCGGGGTCGGGGCACTCATCGGTTATCTCCTCGCTCGTCGGTCAACCTGTAGCCACCATTGATTCCGTAATGGAAGAATCCATTGTCAGCTTAGTGCTCTGGGCCGAAAGTTCGGTGACGTATTCTTGAACTCACGCAGCCAGCGTACACATGACATGATCGTCGAGTTTTGAAACCAACGCCTTTAACTCGACGCGCGTGAACTTCCATTCGAAGGGCTTCGCGATCTG
>CAINDV010000306.1 GCA_903847485.1 uncultured Verrucomicrobiota bacterium | reverse complement strand
GTCGCCAAATGTAAACTTCACTAGGACGTCTACTATAGTCTGGATTCTCGTGAATGTAGCTCACGACAATATTTTCCGCTTGATCTGCGGTGATTGCAAGAACGCTGCGCCGCAGTTTATGCGGTGAATAGTCTGTTGATTCCCCGCAGAATCACCTGTCATGCGTTCTGTCCACGCTTTTGTGATCCATGCTTGTGGGAGCGGTGTTCGGCTCGCGTGCGGCATTCACCACCGCCCACAGCGCCTCCCGACCCGGCCGACATGCTCTACGTACCTTCCCCTGCGTCATCCCGCAGTTCGGTCGGCCGGGATTCGCTAACTGGCACGACGACAAGGCCAACATGCGGTTCTGTGGCGGGCACGTTCCCTGGGCCAACCAAGCTTTTTGGATCGCCCCGACCGACGCAAGCCGCCGGCTCTGGAACAACGACACCAGCCCCACCGGGAGTGCCGGTAAGATTACTCCCTGCCGCTGTCAGTTCGGTTTTGAGATGTTTTTACCAAACTGCAATTGCCGCGTAACCTTGCTGGGCAGGTTGTCGAGTCATGGGGTGCAGATGCGATACAAGCTCGGATATTCCCGGAATTTCATGGCTAAGTGGAGGCCGAATGGGGAAGAGCTGATAGAATGCAGACTCTGGGAGGGATGTGGTTTCACGTTGGGGCCTGCCGGTGGGATGGGGTATCCCACCGCTTCGCGCCGGCCTGCGCTCCGCTGCCGCGGCGCTGCGCCGGGCCCCGGTTGGGATTGGCCCGCCGGACGATTTGCGGCAGGCTGTGGGGCATGAGCCTGGATACCGAATTGCAAAAGCACTACGCGCTCCTGTTGGGCATCGGCAGCCCTTGGGAAGTGAAAACCGTCGATCTCAAACTGGGGGAGAAGCAAGTGGCGATTGAACTGGGCTGGCAATGGGGAGCGGACGCCCAGTGTCCGGAGTGCGGGCGGGCCTGTTCGATCCACGACTGCGCGCCCGAGCGGACCTGGCGGCACCTGGACACGATGCCGTTCAAGACGGTGATCCGGGCGCGCACGCCTCGGGCCCACTGTCCGGAGCACGGGGTCAAGACGATGGCGGTGCCGTGGGCGGCACCGCAGGGACGTTTCACGCTGCTCTTTGAGCGGTTTGCCGTGGAGGTGCTGTTGGCGGCGGGCAGCATCAGCCAGGCGTGCGGCCTGCTGGGGATCGGTTGGGACACGGCCCAGGAGATCATGCGCCGGGCGGTGGCGCGCGGGTTGGAGCGTCGGCAACTGGCAGGGCTCAAGCACTTGGGGATGGACGAGAAGAGCTTCCGGCGCGGACAATCCTACGTCACGCTGCTGACGGATTTGGATGCATCCCGAGTCTTGGACGTGGTGGAAGAGCGGACCGCCGCGGCCGCTAACCAGTTGTGGCAGACGCTCACCCCGGAGCAAAAGCAGGCCGTCGAGGCGGTGGCGGTGGACATGTGGGAACCATTTATCCGCACGATCCAGCAGCAGGTCCCCGCCGCCGACATCGTGCATGATAAATTTCATGTCAGCCAGTATTTGGGCGAGGCGGTGGACCAGGTCCGGCGCCAGGAACACAAAGAACTGATGGCGCAGGGCGATGAAACCCTGAAAGGCACACGGCAGT
>CAINDV010000305.1 GCA_903847485.1 uncultured Verrucomicrobiota bacterium | reverse complement strand
GTGGGGACGCACCGGGTTCTATCAATCCGGCGGGGCCTACGGGTTCCGGGATCAGTTGCAGGACGTGATGGCGCTGGTCCATGCCGAGCCGGCCCTTACGCGCCAGCATCTGCTGCGCGCCGCTTCGCATCAATTCCGCGAGGGCGATGTCCAGCACTGGTGGCATCCCCCAGCGGGACGCGGCGTGCGCACGCACTTCTCCGACGACTTTCTGTGGCTTCCCTACGCCACGTGCCGATACGTCGCTTGCGTTGGCGACACCGGCGTGCTGGATGAAAAGATTCCATTCCTCGGAGGCAGACCCGTCAGGCAGGACGAAGACGCCTACTATGATCTGCCGAACCGCTCGGAAGAGTCGGGCACGCTCTACCAGCATTGTGTGCGCGCCATCGAGCGTGGGCTGAACTTCGGCGTGCATGACCTGCCGCTGATCGGCTGTGGCGACTGGAACGACGGCATGAACATGGTGGGCAAGGAGGGGCGGGGCGAAAGTGTCTGGCTGGCCTTCTTCCTTTACGATGTGCTGACGCAATTTGCTGACCTGGCCCGCGCTCGCAACGATCTCGCCTTCGCCGAACGCTGTCTTGTTCAAGCCAGCGAACTTCGGCTGAACATCGAGAAACACGCTTGGGACGGTCAGTGGTATCTCCGCGCCTGGTTTGATAAAGGCGAACCGCTCGGCTCTCACACCAATCCGGAATGCCAGATTGATTCCGTGTCGCAAACTTGGTCAGTCATCAGCGGGGCAGGGAATCCACAGCGATCGCTTCAGGCGATGCAGGCGGTGGAGGAGCGGTTGATCCGCCGCGAGGCTGGCTTGATTCAAGTGCTGGACCCGCCCTTCGATCAATCCGCGCTCAACCCCGGCTACATCAAAGGCTACATCCCCGGTGTTCGGGAGAATGGCGGTCAATACACCCACGCCGCGATCTGGACCGCCATGGCCTTCGCCCAATTGGGAGACACTGAGAAGGCCTGGGAGCTGTTCGCACTGTTGAACCCCATCCATCACGGTGCGACGCCCGCACAGATCGCCACTTACAAAGTGGAGCCGTACGTCGTCGCGGCGGACGTCTATGCGGTCGCGCCGCACCTTGGCCGGGGCGGCTGGACTTGGTACACGGGTTCCGCCGGCTGGATGTATCGACTGCTGATCGAAACCCTGCTGGGTTTGAACCTGGAGGGCACCAGACTTCGCCTGACGCCGCGCCTGCCGCAAACCTGGACCACCTTCAAGATGCACTACCGTTACCACCAAACGCACTATCACCTGAGCGTCTCCCGAGTCGCTGTAAACTTACCATGCGCCGATGAGTTAATCCTTGACGGACAGCTAGTAGCAGGGCACACGCTCCACTTGGTGGATGATTGCAGTGACCATTCTGTTGAGATTATGGTGCGTTAAACAGGCGCTCTTACAACTGCAAAGTCCGGTCGCACGCAACTCAGGTAACCATGCGTGATGCGAGACCAAGAACCCCCGGCCCTAAAGGCTTTCCCATGCCATAAAGCTGGCCGGCAACGGGCTGGCCAACCCAGACAAAGTGACGATTGAACCTGCGGACAACTCAACTGATCCGCGCTCAACTTATACCATTTGCCAATGACAACCGGTGGATTAAACGACCAACCCCTCACCCGGCCATCGGCCACCCTCTCCCCATCGGATGGGGAGAGACCTCTGAGGTAGTCTGGCAACATGTTTTTTAAGAATTATTCACACTGGAGTTTTGGCCGGGGCCAAGTCCGCGTAGAGCGACTGGTAGAGGACCACGCCGTCCCGCTGGAGGCTGCGCAGGTAACGGGCTTCGTCGTAAGGCTGGCGGTCCTGCCAGCAGCGCCAGAGGATGCGCAGCCACTTGAAGGCCACCACCCGAATCGCCGCCCACCGGTTCTTCTTCTTGCTCATCTGATCCTCGTAGAGCAACCGCGCCCAGTCGCACTGGCCGATGGAACATTTGGCAAACTCCACTATGCTTTGATGCACGAAAAGCGGCCGCGCATAGCGAAATTGCACCACTTTCAGGTGGCCGCTTTCCCTTCTAACCGGGGCCACGCCCGTGAAACACAGCCCATCATTGCTCGCCGCAAAGTTGGCGCGCACGGGGCCAAAGACCGCCGCCACCCGGGGTGCCAGCGCCGGCCCCGCCCCGGGCAGCGGTCCCAAAAGCCACGCCTCGCTGTGGTGGGCGAAGCCGCGTTGAATCTGGGTGTCGTAGTCGGCCACGGCGCGGTTGAGGGTGCGCAGTTGTTGCACTAGATGCTGCGTCTGCAGTTGCAGCGGGACCAGCAGGGCCGCGTCTTCGGTCAGTGGTTGGGCGGTGACGATGGCCGCCAGGCGCGCGGTGATTTTCTCCTCGCTGCGACTGTGGTGCGCATAGAAGAAGCTCCGCACGGTCGCCGGTCTGGCGGCTTGCAACTGGGCCAGGTTGGGCCAGCGCCGCAGGAAGTCCAACGCCAGCGGCGTGGCCAGGTCTTCCCCCACCAGCGCCAGCGCCAGGGGGGGGTAATAGCACTTGAGCGTCGCGCCCAGGCGATTGCTCCAGGCGCTGCGTTCCTCGACGAATGTGCGCCGGGCCTCGACCAGGAGGCGCAACTGCCGGGTGGGCGCGTCCTCGACCACCAGGGCGCGCAACCGGTCGGCGTGGAGGATAACCAATTCGCCGAGCAGATCGGCGTCCCGGGGATCGTCCTTGGCCCCGCTGACGTTGAAGGCGCGCCGGTAATCGGCCAGGCAGCGCGGGTTGACCG
>CAINDV010000304.1 GCA_903847485.1 uncultured Verrucomicrobiota bacterium | reverse complement strand
CGTCAGACCTTGTCTCGCCATGAAATCGAGGCTGCGTTCAACCGCCGGATGCGGAAAACCGCACGTCCGGTGGTGTGGGAGGGTGCCGGGGCGCAATCCCCGGCACCCGACCCGATCAGCAAAGACGCGGTTCTGTAGGCCCGGCGCCCTCACCGGTCGGCCCACGCCGTTTTCTCGGGTCAGGAGTTCTGAGGCTGAGTTATTGGTTGGACCAGCAGTTCTTCCAATGAACTCACCCACAAGTCGCTGGGGCGTGGAAATGGACGAAAACAGGTTCATTGGCCTAGTTACGCGCCCAGGCTGCTTGGCCTGCTCATTTTGGCATGGAGCGCGGACATTCTTCTCCGCTTGGTAGTTTGGTGGCCCTATTGGCTCAGGCGACACCAGCGCCGGGAATTGGGCGTGACCGTGGGCAGCGAGGGGCCAATCCCCGCGCCCATAGAATCATGGATTTCATGGCTGGCATAGGTTTCATCGGTTCGTTTCATTTGAGTTCAACCTGCACAGAGCATGGCCCGGCGAACACTTTCCCGCCCCATTCCGCCGTGGTGCCCTTCGGCACCCGCACTTGCATCCAACCGCCTTCGACTTCAGCCTCAATGTCTCCCTGCGGCGTGGGGACGGTGGCACAGGCCCAAATTTAATCACCAAGGTTCGGCTCCACGATGAAGCTCTTCCATCCGTCGGCCGTCGGCCGCAGGCCAGGGATAAGTTGCGGCAGGAGCACCACCGGCCCCGCACCCCAAGCGTGACACAGACTCTTGCCATAAGGTCGGCCATAGAAGGCGTAGGCGTCGTCGCCTTTCTATTCCGGGCTGTAACCTTCCCAGAACGTCGTGGCCCCGAGGTCGAACATGGTGCCCCAGACGTCGCGGAGACGGGCACGGGCGGCGGCCATATCACCTAACTGGGATAACGCGAGTATCTCATAATAGGTCATTGAGGGACTGTTTAGCGGCTCCGCCTGAGTGCCCTTAACCCAAATTCCGAAGTTGACCGCAAAGAAACGCGCAGCGGGACAACGAGTTTGGTGGGTTCCGAACCATGCCAGGTTTTTTCCCGGCGGCCCAGCCCTACAGCCTTCTCTTTGTGCTCCTTGCGTTCTTTGTGGCAATTCAACTTCGGAATCCGGGCTTAAGTAACTTCATGATACCGGGGTATTCGACCGGTTTGGCCAAACCCTAGACCAGGGACAAAACCTGCGCATGGCGGGAGGGCAGCACGGGTTTGACAGGATCGGTCCAGACACCAGCGACGTGGTCCCAGCCCTGCTCGCGGAGGAGTTTCTCCAAGGCATCGGCGCGGCGGCTCCAGTCCGCAACCGTGACGGAATCGCCCATGCGCTCCGCCAGCCGCACCCCGGCACGCTGCGCCCAGAGCCACATCATCTGGAGCGAGGTGTTCTTGTCGAAATCCACCCAGTCAATAAATACCCAGGCGTTCGGCGGCGGACTGATTAGTCCGTTAGAGTCGCATTTCGCCGCCACACCTTCCATCATGGCCCGGATGCGCGGCCATTCGCGGCGGAGATAGGTGGTGTCGGCAAAGTATCGCTGCACAGCGTCGTGCCCGACTACCCACAGGAAGTTATAGTTCACGATCCCATTGATGTCACTGCGGTCGGCGGTTCGGCCCATCACCGTTAGGGTGCGGCGCAGCAACTCGGGATCGCCCGCTCATCCACATCCATGCACGGGATATCCTTGATGACCCACCAAGCACCGCTGATTTGTTTGTGCGGCCGCACGCAGTTCTTCCCCGGCCAGAATTGCCACATATAACAGTTTCTGCCGTTGGTATCCGCGCGAAATACCAGCCCGGTACAGGCGTCATTAGTGTTGAGATCGGCCTCAACAAAATAATCGGTCCCCCCGTCCCCTTCGCGGCTCCGCATGAACTCGTTACCCTGAATCTTTAGCAAGCCGTTGCCGACAGACGCATTGTGGGTGTTGGCCCATTGGTCGAGTCCACTGTCAAAGTCGTCCCAGAACAGGACCTGGCCGCCAAGCGAACTCACCTTTACATCGTCAACCCCACCCGGTTCGTCGCCGCCCTGGCGGAACCCAATACAACCCTTCTTCATACTGTCATCAACTGTCACATCCACCAGAACACCTTTGACGAAGGTCTTGATCGTGGACCCGGACGCCTCAATGCGAATGCGATAAGAAGCGTCGGAATCCCGGACGACCGGACGCGCAGGGGTCGCCCCGAACATGGACTTGATCACCCGCTGCACATCCGCGTCATGCCCAAACTCGCTGGATTTGTAAGGCAGTTGAGTCGTGCCGATAACTTGGCCACCGTTATGGTAGAAGGTCTGAACTTTCTGTAGGTTGGACCAGGAAATGACACTGCCGCAGGGCAGGACCAGCACGGAATATGTCTCCCAGTTGTTCGTATTGGTGAGCCGCACCTTCGCGCCCTGCACCGTGCAACGATCGTCAATGATCTCGGGGTGAAGGAAGGTGAAGTCCCGACGGACAGCACCGGTAAGACGATCGCTGATCTTGAGGTAATCCGCTTCCGAAGGAGCCTCTTTTTTACCAATTCGGTTGCTGCCTACCCGGGACTTCGAATTGATAAGCCGCTTGCAGCGCCACCACCGGATAGAGCACGCCGATGTCCGCCACATGCCGGCCGCCTTGCAGCAGGAGGCTGCACCTTCCCACATACCGGTTATAGGCTGGCAACTCGGCATTGAAGCGCGGGTTGCGATGCGAAAACTCCGGGGAAATGTGCATCGTCTTGGGTTCGTACCACATCCCGTGCGGGATCATCAGGTTCGCCCCCCGAAAATATAACTCCATCGCCGAGCGATAGAGCGTGGTCGCATCCACGCTGCCGTCGGGATAGTTGCCGTAAATCTCGACTGCGGTGATCGGACGGTCATAGGTGAACGCTGCGGAGGTGGGCAGCTTAAAGCCGTCGCGACCGTGACCATAGTAATGGATCGAGTCGAGCAGCGGGATGTCGCAGTGCTGGTAGAACTTGATGTTATCGCCGCTGACCTCGACGGGCTGCGGCTCATAGTTGCCGGCGGGATGGCCCGAGAGCTGGATACCGTGGGCCGCACACCAATCGTGGAGCGTGCGCACAAAACCTTCGGCCATCAGTTCGGCTCTTATACCGAACAGTGCCACCCGCGCCGCCTCGGAGTCCGGCCCGATGTCATACCACAACGCCGGATAGAGTAGGGCCGGGTTGGTGCCGTGTTTCTGTTGGAACTTCTTATTGAAGGCCGTGGTCCAGGTGCGGCCACCCGAGGTATAGACCATCGCCGTATTATCAAAGAACGACATGGTGATGGTGCTGCCGAAAAACCGCCCGAAGCGTTTGGCATACTCGTCGTAAGTAAGTGACATGAAGTGTTTCACGGCCTCGGGATCAAGATAGTCCACGACACTCCCCTCGGGCACGCAGACAAAGAACATCACCTTCCAGGTGCCAGCCGGCGCGTCCCAGCGCAGGCCGCCGTCCTTAATAAAGCCGGCTAGGTCAAGGCGCTGCTTGGTCCCGGTTTCCATCGCCACGGCAGCCATCAGCGTGCCGTCGGGAACCCGCAACTCGACCGGGCGCGGCCCGGTAACTTCCTCTGCCACTTTGCGGAGGTTCTTGAGCATGCTGTCGGGATATTTCTCGGCCAGCCGCCCGCCGGCCGAGCCGGTGGGGAAATCCCTGTCGTCGTAGAAGATGACCGTAAGTCCAAGCTTCTCCGCCAGTTCCAGCATGAAACCGTAGTGTGTGAAATACCCGTCCGTCAAGTATTCCGGTTGGGTGGAGCGCATCGGCAACGGGGCAAAGCCGCCGAAGCCGCCGGTGTCGCGCATGGCCTGAATTTGTTCGCGCAGCGTGGCGCTGTCGAGTTTGTCGTTGAGCCAGTAGAGCGGCCGCGAGCGATACTGCATGGCGGGTCCTTGAACCATGCACGCATCCTTTCCGGCGTGTCGGTGGCGGCGCGTACTGGGGTGGCCTGTATCTTAGGCAGCAAGCCGGCCCCGGGGGCGAGAGATTCGGCCCCGGCCACCTGCGGGGAGGACGCTGGAGCCAACAGGAGGGCGGTAAGGATGACAAGGATACTGTTATTCATAGAGGTTGCTTGCTTGGAGAGATAACTAATGACTGGCGCTTTTCTGGCCGACTGGCGGGCACTCCGTGGAGCATCAAACCATCCGCTCTCACAAGGCCCGCGTTTAGCGTGTGGCGTCTCTGATCTTGGACGAACTCCGCGCCTGGCACTAGGCTGTATCTGCGTTACTAGCAATGATACGGTTGAAAGTGGCGGCTCGGGCCTCACCACGATCCGGCGGTGAGGTCGCCGGGACGGTTGAACACGACCCAGCCACCGTCGCGCGACCCCACGTCAATGGTGGTTTTGTAGTTGGCCACGTCAAACTTCCGCCATGTTACCCGGCCATCTTCGTAAAGGAAGTTGGCCCCAGTGGCACCCCGTTTTTCCCATTTGGTTTGAGTCGGCCACGGTCTTGCCGCCGTAGTTACTGTACCAACTGGAGATGGCGGTCGGTCCCGAGCCGTTGCACTGGATCTTGTCGATCATCATGGGGGCAAGGCGATAGGTGCCTCCCAGTTTCGTCCGGTAGGCCCACTCGCCCAGCCCGTCGGAATTGTAGTTCCAGCCGGGCACGCGTCCGGGCAGATATTGGTAACCGATCAGCGTCTGCGCGCCGCCCACCACCTCGACCAAACGGTGCCACTGGTCGGTGGGACAGTAAATGACATCGGTTCGGGCGCGCTCCGCGGTGGTGCCGGACCGGTTACGGTAGAGATAATGGGGTAGAAAGTGGTGTTCAAGCGGGCATCCATCCAGGCCAAATCCGCGCCCTGGGAATTGTCCGGAAAGGCATTTTGGTTGTCCCCGGCGTACAGGTTGATGGCCAGGCCCCACTGTTTAAGGTTGCTCGTACACTGGGCCCGGATGGCGGTGGCTTTGGCCTTGGCCAGTGCGGGCAGCAGCAGTCCCGCCAGGATGGCGATGATGGCGATGACGACGAGCAGCTCGATGAGCGTGAACGCTCCCTTTCGCCTGGGCGTCCGCGCCCGCTTGCATCGCGGGGCCAGACCGACGGCTCCGACCTGAACCAATCTCTTCATTTTCATAAGCTTCTTTCAAGAAAAAGGCCGGGGGATTGCTCCCCCGGCCTTTGAATTTTCAGATCCTTAGCGGATCAGGGTCCGTTATTGGACTACGAGCCGATAGAACCGACTCGCCGGGTAGGGCGTAACGGTATCGGTGAAAGTCTTATTGCCACCACCGGCTGTCCCGGTCCCGATGCGGGTCCAGGTCGCATCCGTCAGGCTGTTCTTGTAGGTCAGCCAGTAGGTGTATCCGGCCGTGGTCGGAACATTGGTGAACGTCGGCACCCCGCCAGTCGCGTAGCTGAAGCTGCCCGGCGGCAGCGTTGGCGTCGGCGGTACAGCGGGTACGACGGTGACCGTGCCGGTGCCTGTGAAGTGCGCATCCACATTGGCTGCGCCCGAAGCGGCCGAGCCATAGACCCCGTCGGGCTTGGAAACCCCGGCGATCTTGAGGCCAGTGATGCTACGCGTGCCGGTATAGGTCAGATCGACTGTGGTTGAGGCGTCG
>CAINDV010000303.1 GCA_903847485.1 uncultured Verrucomicrobiota bacterium | reverse complement strand
TCTGAGAAGCTGCCAGCCGTCGCGCCGGGCGCACCCATAGGTTGGCCCATAGCCGATGCGCCGCCCATCCCGCTCATCCCGCCCATGCCGCCCATGCCGCCTTGGTAGTTGCCCATGCCGCCGCGCGAGCCGAAGCCGGAGCTTCTGCTGCTGCCGCCGAAGCCGCTGCGCGACCCACTCATGCCGCCGCCCATACCGCCGCCTAAGCTGCCAGTGCCGCCGCTGCTGCCACCTACGCTGGTGCTGCTGCCGCCGCTGCCCAAGCTGCCGAGCGCCGAGGCGATCTCGCTAGCCTTGGCATACTTGATTGGGATGACTTCCTGGATGAATTCCGCCGGCATCGAGATGTCCACCATCTCGATGATCTGGAGCATCCGCTTCACGTTCTCCGCGAAGTCGCGCAACACCACCACGCCGCTGCCTTCGATAGGAACGACGCCGTTGGGAATCTTGGCGAAGGGCTGCAACACCGGGAGCATTTCGCTGGGCTTGACGTACTTTAACTGCACGATGTGGACGATGTATTGCGCCGCTTCCGGCAGGTTGGTGGCGGAGAGCGTGCTGACCTGCGCCGCCTCTTGCAGCGCGCTGGGCGTCTGGACGACCTTCACAAACTTGTCTCCCACCAGGATCGTGGTGATGCCATTCATCGCCAGCACCGTGTCCATCGCCTGGATCACCTCGCGCCGTGTCAGGGGCGTCTTGGCCATCAGCGTGATCTGTTGCGCCGGCAGGCCGGAGGGACGCAGAATGGTCCGGCCCAGCAAGTCCGCATAGACTGTGAGGAAGGAATTCAAATCCACCGCCGGAAATTGCACGGTGCTGGCGCTCAGGAGGTTGGTGTCATCCAACAGCGGCAGATTCGAGTCGCCGACAGGAGTAGGCGCGGGCTGCGCGGCGGGAGCACCGGCGGGATTGGCCGGCACAGCGGCGGCGGGAACTGCAGCGGGCTGAGCTACCGCCGGCAGGGCGGCAGGGGCGTTGGAGCCGACGCGCCCGGCAAGGCGGTCCTGATACTGGCGGCGGAGCGTTTCCAGGCGGTTAGAGTTGGCGGCAGTCATGGTGGCGGCATCGGGGACGCCAACGACCGGGACGGCGCGGGCCATCGGGGTGGCGGGCATCACCGGGAACGCTCTCGATGGCGGTGGCGTGGGCAGCGCGGACGGCGGAGCAGTGGCGGGCGAATCCTGTGCGCGAACGGCGGCGCAAGTCAGCAGTAAGATGGCCAGGAGAGTTTTCATGGCATTGCGGGAAGGAGAGGGAAGGGACGGTTAGAGGGAGAGAAGCCGGAGAAAAATCCGAAATCCGAAATCCGAAATCCGAAGGAAATCCGAAACCCGAAATCCGAAATCCGAAAAGGCGATGCCGTGGCTCCGTGGAAGTCGGCGACCGGGTGGGCAAAAGTTAGCGGAGATTGCGCACGCCGGCTGGAACCGCTTTCCATGAACCGGGTAGTGGCACGGGCGTCTCGCCCGTGCGAACCGCAACACACGGGCGGGACG
>CAINDV010000302.1 GCA_903847485.1 uncultured Verrucomicrobiota bacterium | reverse complement strand
GCGGATGGAACCCTTCTTCGACAAGCTGAAGATCGCCTGTTTTGTGCAAGGCACCGGCACGCCGCGCTCCACCATGCTGGAGAAGTTCAAGGACGACGTGGACTCTGTGCTCTTCGGCACCGACAGCTTCTGGCAAGGCGTGGACGTGCCCGGCGAGTCGCTCAGCAACGTCATCATCACGCGGCTGCCCTTCGCGGTGCCGGACCATCCGTTGATCGAGGCGCGCATGGAAGCCATCGAAGCGCGTGGCGGCAACTCTTTCGGCGAATTCTCCCTGCCGGAGGCCATCCTGAAGTTCCGCCAGGGCGTCGGCCGGCTCATCCGCACCAAGACCGACACCGGCATCATCGCGGTGCTGGATAACCGCATCCTCGTCAAGAAATACGGCCAGGCATTCCTCGACGCGTTGCCTAAGTGTCCGGTGGAGATTGTTTGAGCCGACGGCTGAGGGAGGGCTGTCACCGTCCGCGACTGCAATGTCCCGATCCTCCTTGGGTGCTTTCAGCGGATCACCCCTGCGCAAGCCTTGGCTGAAACGGTTCAGTTATCCTCCGTCCCCGGCACGAAGGCGAGTTGAGCGAGCGCAGTATCGAACGCTCCCTGGCTTCAGTTCTCTGCCAGAGCCTGCCGCCAGACTTGCTGGAACCTCGGATCCTCCGCGTTGTGCAACAGCGCGGCGCGCTCGGAACCCAAGACACCGGTCACTTGTCCTTGGAGAACCTGCCACGCCTCTTCCAAGTTCCCGCCACCAGCCTTTTCCAATTCCTCGACGTAGCGATCATAGTCCTGTCGCAAACCGGCCAGCTTGCGGAACTCCCGCTCCGTGACCACAAAGCCAACAGACTTTCCCGCACTATCTCGGCGTATCTCGGCGGAAGGGGAATTGCGCATTTCAAACTCCTCCCGCTCCTTTGGGGTGAGCCGGCCGTTCAGGTTAGTCTCCTTCGCCTGCTCCAGCGTGGCGAGGGAGGCCTGCTCTTGGTCGGTGAGTTCCCGATCCTCCGTGCCGGCTAGGATCGCCTGCCTTTGGGCGGTGTAATCCTCCCACCACGATTGGATTGCGCTCCCCTTGAGGCTCAGGCCGGGGCCTAGTTTGAACGTGTCTGGGCTTGCTCCCGGGCTCGCCGCGGCCATCACGCTCGCGTCCGGAGCGCCCAGCAGCCTAGCCAGCACTTCCGCTTCCGCTGTATTTACAGCCTTCACTTCAGGAATCTCCATAGAACCAAACCCATGCTGCCAGAACTTGCGCGGCTCGCCAGCCAGCACCGCCACCCGCTTGGCGTCGTACGCAGCATGAAGGTCGGCGGTAATGAGATCCCGCACGGTGGTTTCTGGGCAACCGATCCGGCGCAGCCGGCTGATGTAGGTCAGGTAGTCGGGCGATTCCAACTCCACCCAGCGGAACGAGAGGCCGGCGTGTGATCCGTTCGGCAAAGAATCCGCCGTCACGGGAGCAGGGATCATGGACGCCGCCCCGAGCCGGAGGCTTTCAGCGGCAACCGCAAGGGCGCGAGCGGGCTCGGGCTGCGCTTGCCCCGGAAGCAAAGCCGGGACAAACTGTCCGCGATCCGGTATTCCCTCGCGGATGCAAACCGCACTCTCAGTTCAACAGCTACTGGCGCAACCGCCGCACACCCATGGCGGTCCCTGCCTGCGTCGAAGACATCCGCGGACTGCAACTGCTCGAGGTGACCACATAGGCAGAGTTGCAGCTCTGGAATGAACTGATGCTGCGCAAGCATCCGTTACACCAGTGTCGGTTGGTCGGACGGCAATTGCGCTATCTGGTGGCTGCGGAACACGGCTGGCTGGGGGCCCTCGGTTTTGGCAGCGCCACACTCTATCTGGGGGCGCGCGATAAGTGGATCGGCTGGACGCCTTCCCAGCGCATGGAGCAGCGGCCGCGGGTGTTCAATAAGAACCGCTTTCTCATCCGTCTCCAAGTCCGCTGTGAAAATCTGGCCCCGCGAGTTCTGGGCTTGTGCGTCCGCCGGGTGGCCGAAGATTTCGAGCGGCGTCATGGGCTGCGCCCTTGGTGGCTGGAAGCTTTGTGGACCGCTCCCGTTATGAGGGGTGTTGCTACCAAGCGGCCAACTGGATCCAGGTGGGCCCGACCAAAGGCCGCGGGCGCAACGGGCGGCGGGATGCGGGCAAGAGCGGCAAGGACATCTATCTCTACCCATTGGTGGAGAATCTCCCGGAGCGCCTAGGCATCGAGCACTCCCCCCGTGGTCGTCTTGGACGCGGCCAGTGGCTGGGATGCGACAGGCTGGGCCGAACAGGAATTCGGGGCCTGTGAACTGGGCCATCCCCGGCGCACGCGGCGCTGGGTGAAGATGGTCGGCGATCAGGCGGCCCAACCCAGCGGCTCGTATTCCCCAAGCGGCCGGCGGCCATCGCTACAATCGCAAAGGCGATTATCGTTTTCTGAACAAACAGCGGAAGGAACTGAATTTGGAGAGTCTACTGCAAGCCCATCGCACCCAAACCATCCACCAGATGAAGCGAGAAGCGACGGGGTTAATCGTGCAGGATACCACCGAGCTGAACCTCTCGCCCCCGCTCCGCTTGTGCAGGCTGGGGCCAGCTCGGGACCAACCAGATCGGAGCCCAGAGCCGCGGACGGGATTGGCATAGCTGCTTGGCCGGCGGGGAGAGCGGACTGCCCCTGGGCGTGCTGCGCTTGCACGGCTATGCCCCGGAGTCGGCGGCAGGCAAGGATCCTTATCGCCCCATCGAAGCCAAGGAATCCTATCGCTGGCTGGAGGCCTATCAGGATGCGACGGCCATCGCCGCGCTGATTAGGAGCCTGTTTGAAAATGTCTGCTGCGGTAGGGCGATTTTTCAAACACGCTCTAAGACGGTCTCCCGCCCGGGGCCCCGCCAGCGGGACCACGCCGCCAAGCCCTCGACTCCCGGTCCACCGGCGCTACGGGCCCGCACCGCCAAGGTCGAGGGTCGCTTCAGAGAGGTGACTTTGCGCGCGCCCCAAGCGCCGCAGACCCGCGATAAGCCGCCGCTCAAGCTCTGGGCGGTCTATGTGGTGGAGCTGCACCCACCCAAGGGTGCCATCGCAGTGCGGTGGCTGCTCCTGACCTCGCTCCCGATCACTTCCGTCAAGCAGGCACTCAAGTGCATCCGGTGGTATTGCCGGCGTTGGCGCATCAAAGAATGGCCGCGAGTGATGAAGAGCGGCGGTAAGATCCTGGACCATCAAAACCACCGTGCGCAGGTTCTGTTGCGGGCCATCGCTCTGGCCGCGGTTATCGCTTGGCGGATTATGCGCTTAGCCTTGCTGGGAAGAGCAGTCCCCGAACTGCCTGCGGATATTCTATTTGATTGCTGCGAGTGCGCGGTGCTGGGACTGCTGGTTCAAAGACAAGCTCTCCCTAGGTGAGGCCCTGATCGTCATTGCCCAACAGGGGGGTTACCTGAATCGAAAGTGCGACGGCCCTCCTGGGTTTGAGAGCTTGTGGCGAGGCTACGCACGCTTCCACGACAACATGCGCATTATCAAGCTGCGAAACGCCGCCGCGGCCAAGCGCCGATGACCTGTGTGCTGCGTCGCTTTTCCGGGGCAAGCGCAGGGCTTGGTGGTAAATCGGTTCCACTGGCCCCACGATCTATGTCGTCCGGAGCCGCGAGTTCAGTAGGAACGTCCGAACTCCGTTTGACAACCGGGCCGTTTGTCGAGGCGCTGGCAGCCGCAGACGGCTGCCCCACTATTCGCGGGCGGTGCTCGGATGCACCGCTTCGCGCGCGAAGCCTGCGAGGACGCTTGCTTCGCCGGGAAACCATGTGCTTAATTCCCGCCGATGCCCGCGACGCCCCACTGGAACCGCCTGCGCCAGCTCGCCCTCGAGGAAGTCGAGGCGACGCTTGATGAACTGCCCGCGCCGCTCCGCGCCGAGGCGTGCAAGCTGCCCATCACCCTCGAGCGCCGGCCCAGCGCCGCGCTCATCGCCGATGGCATCGCGCCGGACACGCTCGGGCTGTTCAACGGGCCGGAATACGCCGAGGAAGAGCACGTGCCCTTGCCGCCGCAGATCATGCTCTTCCTGGAAAACCTCTGGGACTTCGCCGAGCGCGACGAGGAAATCTTTCTCGACGAAGTCAACACCACGCTTTTGCACGAGCTGGGGCACTACCTCGGCCTGGGCGAGGACGGGTTGACCGACCGCGGGCTGGAGTGAGGCACCGGCTCCTTCGCGCTTGCGGCGAACCGGATAGGTTCCTATTGTCAGGGCATGAAACGGATTTTTCTTGGCTGCACTCTGATGGTTCTGGCCACCACCGGCGTCCTCGCGCAGGACGCCGCTGTGGAGGAGCGCCTCAACAGACTGGGCGGCCAGATCGAGGATCTCCTCGCCGCGCAAGCCCAGACCCAGAAGCAAATGGCCGAACTGGCCCGCGAACTCGCCAGCCTGCGCGAACAAATAGGTGCCGCCAACGGCCACCTTGCCTCGCAGGAAGATCTGCGCCGACTGGCGGAGAAAGTCGCGGAAGTTGACAAGAAGCGCGCGGCCGACAGCGAGTTGGTAGCGCGCGAGTTGGACAAGCTTGGCAAAGCCGCCGCCGCCCCTATCCATCGCCCGCGCACCACGGTGGTCGAAGACACTGCCCCTCCTACGGGACAGCAAAAAGGCTACGAGTATGTCATCCAGAAGGGCGACACCCTCTCGAGCATCGTGCAAGCCTACCGGGAAAAGGGCGCGAAAGTCACCACGGCCGACATTCTCAGCGCCAATCCCGGCCTTAATCCCAATAAACTCTCCGTCGGGCGGAAACTCTTCATCCCCGCGCCCAAATCATGATCCCCTCCGCCCCGTTTTCCGCCAGCAGTTCTGCCCATGAACCTGCCAGGGCTGATCTCGGTTCCAGCGCTCGGGGCAGCTCTTGCGTCGGGCAATTTTTCAGGTTGGCGGGACATGCGTTGGGGCGACTAGACCGATGGCTGCATCGCCAGCGAG